>JAFGPH010000134.1 GCA_016926135.1 Deltaproteobacteria bacterium | reverse complement strand
GAAGACGCACCCTTCGCCATGTCCATCATGAGACCCGACAAAACCTTCGAATACCTTAATCCCAAGTTCACCGAGATATTCGGATATACCCTGGACGACCTGCCCACCAAGGACGTCTGGTTCCAGAAGGCCTATCCCGACGAAGCCTACCGCAAGGAGGTCGTTGCGGTGTGGAGCAGGGATTCCATCAAGGAATCCAGGATTGGAGAGATCAAGCCAAGGGTTTTCACGGTGAGATGCAAGGACGGGGAGGAGAAGACCATCCACTTCAGGGCCGTCTTCCAGAAGGACGGAAGACAGTTCATTACTTACGAGGACATCACCGACAGGGCCAGGATAGAGGAGGCCCTGAGGCGGAGCGAAGAGGGTTACAAGACCCTTTACAGGGAATCCAAGAGGGCGGAAGAGCTCTATCGCTCGCTCCTCAACTCATCGGCCGATGCGGTGGTTATTTACGATCTGGAAGGAAAGACCCTCTACATCAGCCCTGCCTTTACCGAGCTCTTCGGATGGACCATTGATGAGATCAAGGGAAAACGGATCCCCTTTGTCCCGGATGCCGAGAGGGAGGCCACGATGGCGGTCATCCGGGATATCCTGGAGATCGGCAAGCCGTGCCAGAGTTTCGAGACGAAGCGAACGACCAGGGACGGCCGAGTGCTGGATGTAAGTATCAGCGCCTCACGGTACCTGGATGACGAGGGGACCCCTGCCGGGATGCTCTCCATGCTGCGGGACATCTCGCAAAGGAAAAGGCTCGAGGCCCAACTCCTCCAGGCCCACAAGATGGAGGCGATCGGTACCCTGGCCGGGGGGATTTCTCACGACTTCAACAACATCCTTCAGGTCATTTCGGGATACAGCCAGATCCTGCTCATGTCCTCCGATCCCACCCACTCCGACCATGCCAAGCTGGAGGCTATCGACATGGCGGCCCGGAGGGGAGGCGACCTCACGAAACGCCTGCTCATCTTCAGCCGCAAGGTGGAGGCCGAACTCAGACCCGTGGACCTCAACCAGGCTGTCCTCCAGGTCACCAGGCTGCTTGAGCGGACCATCCCCAGGATGATCCGGATCGAGACGGATCTTGCCCAGGACCTCGACGTCATCAATGCGGACCCCCTTCAACTGGAACAGATCATGATGAACCTGGGCGTCAATGCCAGGGATGCCATGCCCGAAGGAGGGATCCTCACCTTCAAGACGGCCAACAGGGTTCTGGATGAGGCATACTGCAAGGCCCATGTGGGCACAAAGGCGGGGGAACACGTGGAATTGAAGGTGTCGGACACGGGCCAGGGCATGGAGGAGGAAGTCCAGGAACACATCTTTGAACCCTTTTTCTCAACCAAGGAGACGGGCAAGGGGACGGGATTGGGTCTGGCCATGGTCTACGGCATCGTGAAGAACCACGGGGGATACGTTACCTTCGACAGCCGGCCCGGTCACGGGACCACGTTCCAGATCCTTTTCCCCATGCTCAAGACAGAAGGGGAAGCCCCGGGGGTCGAAACGAGGAAGGAGGAGGAACTCCCCGGCGGCAGTGAGAGGGTTCTCGTGGTGGATGACGAAAAACCCCTGCTGGAGATGCTGGAGGAGCTGCTGATCCGTTTCGGATACGATCCTGTGCTGGCGGACAGCGGCGAAAGGGCGATTGAAATCCTGAAGTCCGGGAAGGATAAGATTGATCTGGTCATTCTGGACCTCAGCATGCCGGGCATGGGGGGATACAGGTGCCTCCAGGAGATGATCCGGATCGATCCCGATCTCAAGGTGCTGATCGCAAGCGGTTATTCCGCGAACAAAAGGGTCAGGGAGGTCTTGAGATCAGGGGCGGCAGGGTTCATCGCCAAACCCTACCACTATCATGATCTGTTAAAGAAGATCAGGGAATTCCTTGACGAGAAGAAGAAAGGGCCCGGAAAGGAGGGGGACGCATGAAGGAAAGGACCGAGAGAAACCTCGCCTATGCCTTTGCCGCGGAATCCAAGGCATCTGTGCGAAACGATGCCTTTGCGCGAAAGGCCGATGTGGAAGGTCTCCCCCAGATAGCACGTCTCTTCCGGGCCGTTTCGGAGGCGGAGGCCGTGCACGCCCGGAGGTACCTGATGCTGCTGCGAGGCAAAATCGGGTCTACCGAAGAGAACCTGGAAAGGGCCTTTCAGAGCGAGATCAGGGCACACGTGGAGGAGTATCCCACCCTGATCCGCGAGGCCACGGAGGAAGACGAGGAAGGTGCCTTGAGGGCCTTCTCTCAGTCCCGGGACGTGGAGAGCGGTCATGCGGAACTTTACAAGAAGGCCCTGTCGGATATGGTGGCCGACCGCCAGACCGACTACTTTGTATGCCAGGTGTGCGGTTATGTGAGTGAAGGGACGGCACCGGACAACTGCCCTGTCTGCGGGGCTGTGAAAAGCAAGTTCAAACAGATCCACTGATGGTGTGATTCATGGCCAGCAACTACTACGACATCCTGGGGGTCGCCAAGGACGCGTCCCCCGAGGCCATCAAGAAGGCGTACCGGAAGCTCGCCAGAAAATGGCACCCGGACATCAATCCGGGAAACAAGGAGGCAGAGCAGAAATTCAAGGAGATCTCCGCCGCCTATGACTGCCTGGGCAACCAGGAGAAGAGGAAGCTCTACGACGAATTCGGCGCGGAAGGCCTCCACGCAGGGTTTGACGCCGAAAAGGCGAGGGAGTACAAGAAGTGGGCCGATTTCCAGCAGCAGGCGGGACCGAGCGGCGGAGAGACCTTCGGTCGTTATCACAGTTATGAGGACATCTTCGGGGATATCTTCCGCTCCGGAGGTTCCGCAGGTTTCCGTGCCGGAGGGCCGGCCCGGGGCAGGGATCTTGAGCATGAGATGGGCATGGATCTTCTCTCCTCACTGAAAGGATTCGAAACGGAGCTGTCCATGCAGAAGGTGACCTCCTGCCGGGATTGCGGGGGGAGCGGCATGGACCCCAAGTCCGGCCTCTCCGTCTGCACCGCCTGCGGCGGTTCCGGTCGTCTGAACGTGGCACAGGGGCCTCTTCAGTTCACCAGGGCCTGCCCCCAGTGCAAAGGGCACGGACAGATCGGGACGCCCTGCAAGGCATGCAGCGGGACCGGCCAGGTGCTGGGCACGGAGCGGATCAGGGTGACGATTCCCCCGGGCGTGAAGGACGGTTCCAGGGTCAGGGTGGCAGGCAAGGGGGAACCGGGAACGAACGGAGGCCTTGCCGGGGATCTCTACCTCGTTGTTCGCATAGAACCTCATCCCTTCCTCAAACGGGAAGGAGACAATCTGTTCATGGAGGTTCCCGTGACGGTGGGTGAGGCCATGGCAGGGGGAACCATCACGATCCCCACTGTGGACGGCGCAGTGAACCTGAAGGTCCCGCCGGGGAGTCAGAGCGGGCAGACCCTCAAACTGAAGGGAAAAGGGGCGGTGAACCCCAAGACCAAGGGGAGGGGCGACCTGCTGGTGAAGCTCATCGTGAAGGTGCCCCGGACAAAAGACAAGGACGTGCTGGAAGCAGCAGAGAAACTGGGTAGGTTCTACGGGGAAGACGTGAGAAGCGAAATCAGGCTGTGAGTCATTTCAGCCTCTCCTGGAACTGCCGGGCCAGATCCTCCAGGATATCGTCAAATTGCCTTCTCATGTTGAACATGGTTTCCCTCATTCTCAGGATGATCTCCACCCCGGGCAGGTTCACCCCCATCTCATGCATCAGAATCTTGCTCAGGCGAAGCTTCTCCAGTTCCGGGGCCGAAAAGACCTTTCCAAGGGATTCCTCCCGGCAGGTGGGGCAGAGCAGTTCCTCCTCTTCGAGATCCAGGAGAAAATCCTCCTCCACCTCGAAGATTTCCATCACCTCGGTCAGTGTCCAGAAATCTTTAGTGTCCTGTGTCATAAATACCCCAACCTATTCTGTGGCCGTGGATGCCCCCCACTCCAAGGGCTGTCGGGGGGTGGTCGTCCAGGCCGCAACGATTGCTCCTCTGCCTTTTCAACGGGACCGTCATTCTGCGTTTTACACAAGCAGCCCCACAGGGGGGCAGCTCAAAGCTCAAGGCTCAAAGCCTGAATACCTGAAGTTCCTTTCTCTTCCATCCTTGTGCCTTGCACCTTGTACCGTGAACCTTTCTTTCTT
>JAFGPH010000690.1 GCA_016926135.1 Deltaproteobacteria bacterium | reverse complement strand
GAGTTGCTTTTCCAGCTTGCAGGCATACTCCCAACTCAAGGCATGATGTTTCGAGGCATTGGCTTTGATCTTGGTCCCATCCAGACTGACTGATCCCAGTTTCATGAGCCCCATTTCATGGGCAACCAGGAGAATCTGTGTGAACAAGGCCTTCAGCTCTTTCAGGAATCTCCTTCGGAAACCAGCGATGGTGTCATGATCCGGGTGGGTGTTGACGGCCACATAACGAAAGGCCACCGAATCGTAGGTCGCCTGTTCGATCTTGCGGCTTGAGAAGACCCCGGTCGCATAGGCATAGAAGAGCAAGGCCGTCATCATGCTGGGAGGATAGGCATCTGATCCTCTTCCTGCATAGGAGTATCGGATCGCAGAAAGATCGAACCGGGAGACGATATCGACCACGAATCGGGCCAGGTGATCTTCGGGTACCCAGTCATCCAGGGATGGGGGCATGAGAAACAAGGTGTGGCGGTCTGTATCTTTGAATCGTGGCTCCACTGTATTTTCGACCCCTTACGAATTTCGGTGGATTTTCCTTAACAACTTGATTATATTAATTATATTATGAAATCCAAAACGAAGAGTCAACAAGAAATCACCACCGAAATCATCTTTTTAAGGGACCACTTTGACCGTCAACCCATGATTCGGGCATGCTCGCCTCATGATGAGTGGGGGCAAGTCCGACAGGCTGCTAGCGCGGTGTCGTGCCTCGTGCACGCGTTAACCGACACCGGGCGATCGAAGGGCCGCCTGGGGGTGGTCTCTCAGATGCGCGACATTGCAGACAGGATGGAAAGGAGACGAAACCCTTGCCGTTCCCCTACCTCTTCTCACCCATCGCGATACGCTCCATGGCGCTCCGAAACCGAATCGTCATGACCGCCATGCACCTCGGTTACACCCCGACCGGCGAAGTGACGGAGCGTCTGATCGCCTTTTACAGGGCCAGGGCAAAGGGTGGCGCCGGGCTCATCATCGTGGGGGGCTGCCCTGTGGATGAATACGGCGGCATGCTCGGCATGATCGGGCTCAACGACGACCGCTTCATCCCGGGCCTGGTGAGACTCACCCGGGCAGTCAAGGCGGAAGGGGCCAGCATCGCTGCCCAGCTTTATCAGGCCGGACGTTATACCCATTCCGTCATGATCGGAGGCCGGAAACCTATTTCCGCTTCAGCCGTGCGTTCGCGGCTTACCGGGGAGACACCCCGTGCCCTCGACCTGGAGGAGATCCCCCGGGTCCAGGAGAGCTTTGCCGCGGCGGCCCTCCGGGCCAGGAAGTCGGGTTTCGATGCCGTGGAGATTCTGGGGAGTGCCGGATATCTGATCAGCCAGTTCCTGTCCCCCGTCACCAACCTCAGGGAGGACCGCTACGGGGGGTCCCTGGAGAACCGGATGCGATTCGGGCTGGAGGTGGTCCAAAGGGTGAGAGACGCCGTGGGCCCGGACTATCCCGTCATGATGCGCCTGGCGGGCAATGAGTTCATGCCCGGGGGGAACACCAACAGGGAAGCCTGCATCTTTGCCGCTGAACTGGAAAAGGCGGGTGTGGATCTTTTCGATGTCACAGGAGGGTGGCATGAGACACGCGTCCCCCAGCTCTCCACGTTCGTCCCCCGAAGCGCCTTCGTCTATCTGGCCCAGGGGATCAAGAAGGCCGTTTCCGTGCCGGTGATCGCGAGCAACAGGATCAACGAGCCGGCGCTTGGGGAGAAGATCATTTACCAGGGACAGGCCGACCTGGTGACCATGGCGAGGGCTCTTCTCGCAGACCCCGAGCTCCCCAACAAGGCCAGAGAAGGGCGGACGAAAGAAATCAACCATTGCATTGCCTGTAACCAGGGATGCTTCGACAACATCTTCCGCCTCAGCTCGGCATGCTGCCTGGTCAATCCCCATGCCGGGATGGAGGCCGAACTGGATGTGGCGCCGGCCACTCAGCGCAAAAGGGTTCTCGTTGTGGGTGGAGGGCCTGCCGGCATGAAGGCGGCATGCACTGCCGCCGCAAGGGGTCATCAGGTCACCCTGGTGGAGAGGGCGGATCGACTGGGGGGCCAGATTCTACTCAACCGGCACATTCCGGGCCGGGAGGAGATGGTCTCTCTGGCCGTTGATCTGGAAGACAACCTGAAGGCCCTTGGCGTGGAGGTCATTCTGGGTCGTGAGGCCGACTATGGCTTTATCCGGGAGACAGGGGCGGACGCTGTGGTCGTGGCCACCGGAGCCGCACCCGCCTCCCCCGACATTCCGGGCGTGGAAAGGGAAAACGTCGTCTTCGCGTGGGATGTGCTCTCTGGGAAGGTGGCCGTGGGACCCAGGGCCGTGATTGTGGGCGGCAATGCCGTCGGGCTGGAAACATCCCTTTTCCTCGCCCACCAGGGGACCCTCTCCCCCGAAATCCTTCATTTCCTGGTCGCCAACCAGGCCGAAAGCTGGGAGACCATCGAGGCGCTGGTCAGCAGGGGGATCAAGGAGGTCACGGTGGTGGAAATGACCAGGAAGGCGGGCCGGGACATCGGGACCTCGACCCGGTGGACGGTGATGTCCGAACTGCGCCGCCTGGGGGTTAGGATCCTGACCGGTGCCAGGGTTACGGAGATCGGAGAAGGGGCGGTGGAGGTCCAAAAACAGGACGACCGTCAACTCCTGCCCGCAGACACGGTGATCATCGCTGCCGGCTCAAAACCTGTCGGTCTACCTGCGGGCCGAATGGATGAAAGCCTCTCGGAGATCTACACCATCGGCGACGCAAAGCAGCCTCGGAACGCGTTGGAAGCCGTCCGTGAGGGCTTCCTGACGGGATTGAAGATCTGATCGTTTTCTATTGACAGATTTTCAAAAGGGTTTAAAAAGACTGCACCGAGTCGTAATGACGAGAGTTCCTCGACGGGCAGGAACCCGCAGAAGATACCCAGGAAATGACGACAAGTCAAGCGATTCACACCAGTCTGGATCTGTATGAGTGCAATCCTGAAATCATTCGGAATGCCGACGAGATAAAGAGGTATGTCATCGAACTCTGTGACCTGATTGAACTGAGACGCATCGGGGAATGCCAGGTCGTTCACTTCGGGGAGGAGCAACGGGTAGCAGGGTATTCGATGGTTCAGTTGATCGAAACCTCTTTGATATCAGGGCATTTTGCGAACCTCACCAATACCGCCTACATCGACATCTTCAGTTTTAAGTCCTACGATTCCGGCCAGGTGATCCGTTTCAGCCGGGAGTTCTTCCATGCGGATTCCGTGCGGAGCCAGGTGACCACACGGATGGGGTCGCAGCCCCGACGCAAGGCCTTCCAAACCCTGACAGTCCTCCAAGGACGACGAAAGACCAATCCGGGAAATTCTTGACAGACCTTCTCTCTTCCCACCAACCCCGCCGCAACGCTGCACCACTTCCCCACCACAGCATCCTCGAGAAGCGTGGCGGTTCCATCACCATGAACGGCCTTCACATCACGCCCAACGAGGCGTACAGCTTCCCGGATTGATAGAGGACCTGCTCCGCGAAGAACCTTTAGCAGCTCCCATCGTTTTGCCGTCAGCTCGATCGAGACAATCGACTAAACGCATGACATCGTCAGGGAGGTGGAAGTGGTCAAGCCAAAACTGCTGGATCAAGTCAGGGAGGCCATAGGGACCAGGCACCTCCGCTGACCAAACAGACGGTCGCAGTCATGAAAGCCTTGCTTCAAGAAAGGGGTGGATCGGAGAACGATGTCGTCTTTCCCAATGGCCGTGGCACCCAACTTAGCCCCGATGGTGTTCAGTACCTCTCGGCCAAACACGTTGCAAAAGCACGGGAAACCTGTCCCCCGTTAAAAAGGAAATCATTCATTCTCCAGGTCAAAATATGGTCACTCGACATAGTGCCGGTTATGCGGAGCCTGGCATAACCGCCATTCCTTTGCTACGCACTTGCTGGAGGACGGCTATGGCATCAGAACGGTCCAGGAGTTGCCGGGGCAGTCGGACTCCGATGAAGTTTCAAGAGAGAGGCTTCGTCTCACGCAAATCTCGATCCCGCAGCGGTTTTGCGGGAGGCGCAAGGGACGCAAAGGAAAGAGTTGTTTGTGAGGGCAGCGGCTTTGGGTGATACGTTGATCATGCGCCAAGGAAATCGAAGATCCCGAGGGGTGTGCGGGGACCAAAAGGCGCAAGGCAAGCTGACTCACCACGGGGAATAGGGATTATCGGGCAGGTGGTTCTATTTCATGCGCAGGAATTCAGCCGCCGTAACGACCGGGACCGGGCTTCGAGAAAGATGAAGCAGGTGCTCGTCCCCGGAGATGATCGCCTTGGCCTTTCCGGCTGCTGCGTAACGGACGAATTTGTCGTCCGAGGGGTCCTTCGCGACGTACGACTTCCCCGGGTCCACCTCGACCACCTCAAAGTAGGGCAGGATTTCGCTGGAAAGCAGGAATTCGATTTCCCCTTCGGATAGGTGAAACTTCGGATACGCCAAGACCTTCAGGTACTCTTCCACGATCTCCGCCGAGCAGATCGGCCGGATGCGGCCTTCCTTCCATGCGTTGACGATTTCGCCGGGAACACCGCCGAAGAGGAGACCGCTGACGAGGACATTGGTGTCGATCACGACCCGCTTCATTTCGACCGTGCCCAGCGGAGCGCATCCTTCACGCTGTTTTCCGTCAGCCCCAGTTTCTTGATCTTTCCCCGGATCTCCTCCAGATTCGTATCGTACACCTTCACCGGCCTCAGGATGACCGCACCCTCCTCATAACGCACCTCAAAGTATTTGGCCTCAGGAATCCTGGAAAGCACCTCTTTGGGAATCGTGATCTGATTCTTCCCGGTTAGCTTCGCAAGCATTTCCACCCTCCTTACTTTCAGAATTCAAGAATATCTTACTTTCCCCCTGGTGGACAGTCAACCATGATCTTGAGGTCGCCCCGGGGCCCCGCGGGCGCCGGGTAGAACCATGGCAGGCGGTTGTGATCAGCCGCCGGACTCCGGGTCGGACCCAACGCTGTTAACTCAAGGGAAATCCTGTGCCGACACCGTCACCCCGGTGAAAACCGGGGTCCAGAAACACCAGGCGCACGGATTCCGGCCTCCGCCGGAATGACGACAACAGCGCTGAAGTTAGTTTTTCGGCAACCTGTTAGATTATTGGGTCCCATTTCGCTGGATCAGGCCCATCACTGAATAGACGAGCAGGGCCGCGGCAAAGGATGAGGCGTGATCTTCCGGCCGGGGAGCGAGTTCCACCACGTCGAACCCAACGACCGTTCTTCCCTGGATGACCTTCTCAATGACCGCCAGGGTTTCGTGCCAGCCCGGACCCCCTGGCACCGGTGTGCCGGTGGCCCGGATGACCGATGGGTCGAGACCGTCGACATCGAGCGTCAGATAAATCCTGTCAGGAAACGCCGGGGGCAGGGACCAGCATTCCCTGGACGCGGATTGGTGAAACGCAGCCGCATCCAGGTGGGAGATCCCGTGCTTCTCCCGGTAGGTTACTTCCTCCAGGGAGAGTGCCCTGACGCCGAACTGAAAGAGTTCCATGTCGAGATCGGCGTGGGCCCGGCGGGCGACGCAGGCGTGGCTGAAGCGGCTGCCCTCGTAGGATTCACGGAGATCCGCGTGGGCATCGAGCTGGAACAGCCCGACCGGTTCGGGAAAAAGGGCACATACCGCCTCAAGGGCACCGAGGGTGACGGTGTGCTCCCCGCCGAGGATGACCGGTATCTTCCCGGTCTCAAGCGCTGCAAGGGTATTTTGTCTGATCCGCTGCAGCACCTGCTCGATCTCGCCTGAGCAATCAATGAATGCAGTTGTATGGATGCCGAGTTCCAGGGGGGTGGACCGGCCGTCCCAGGCTTCAAGCTGCTGCGAGGCCTCGAGGATTGCGGCCGGGCCCTCTTGTGTGCCTGAGCCGAAGGAGACACTTTGCTCGAGAGGTACCGGAATGACGTGAAACAAGGCGGAATCCGGCGAATGTTCTTTCCCCAGCTCTGAAGCCAGGAAATCAGGGGCTGCTGGTCTTCTCATCAGGAAAGTCTCATTTTGAAATCACTGTAGTCGAAAGACCGGATGGGTATCATCTCCCGGCCCTCAGGACGAAAGAGGTAAATCCCCGGCAGCTGCACGCCGTTGAAGGTATTCGTCTTGACCATGGTATAGATGGCCATATCGGCAAACACCAGCCTGTCGCCGACCTGCAGCGGACGGTCGAAGGAGTATTCTCCGGCCACGTCTCCCGCCAGGCAGGACAGGCCGCCGATCCGGCAGGTGTAGGGCCTTTCTCCGGGTCTTCCGGAGCCGATGATATGGGGCCGATAGGGCATCTCGAGAACATCGGGCATATGGGCCGAGACGGATGAATCCATGATGGCGATGTCCATGTCTGCGGAAACAATATCCAGAACCGAGCTCACCAGGTACCCGGCATTCAGCGCGACCGCCTCCCCCGGTTCAAGGTAGACAAGAGTGCCCCATTTTTCCTGAAATCGGTTGATCAGCTCGATCAGGAGAGGACGATCGTAATCCGGACTGGTGATGTGATGCCCCCCGCCGAAGTTGACATATTCCATTTGAGCCAGAAAGGGGGCGAATGAGGCTTCAACCGCGGCGATGGTTCTCTCCAGGCAAGCGGTGTTCTGTTCGCAGAGGTTGTGCCAGTGGAGACCCGTTACCTGCTCCAGCAGATCTTCCCGAAACGCCTTTCTCCTGATACCAAGCCGGGAACCCGGGGCGCAGGGGTCGTAGATGGGCACGCAACCTTCCGAGTGCTCGGGGTTGATGCGCAGACCGAACTGCAGATGCCTGCCGGAGCGCTGCGCCTTTTGAAGAGCAAGGTCCCGAAACCTTGTCAGCTGGGCAAAGGAGTTGAACACCAGATGATCGGTGGTTTCGGCAAGGTCCAGGATATCGCTTTCAGAATAGGCCGCGGCGCATGTGTGCACCTCCCTGCCGAATTCCTCCCTGCCGAGCCGGGCCTCGTGCGGCGAACTGGCGCAGACACCGTCCAGGACTTCTCTCAGCAGAGGGAAGACGCTGAACATGGCAAAGCACTTCAATGCCAGAAGAATCCTGCAGCCGGTGTGGCGTTTGACCTCGGCGAGAACGCGGAGGTTCTGCCGCAGCAGACCCTCGTCAACGACAAAGGCAGGGGTTGTGACCCGGTCCGGGTCAAAGGCGCACTCAAACCGGCCTTTCATGTCAGCTCAACGACCGTCCAGGGCAGGCCATGATGGTTGAGGGCATCCATGAACGGGTCCGGATCCCATTGCTCCATATGCCAGATACCCGGCTTTTTCCATTTCCCGGTCAGCATCATCATGGCCCCGATCATGGCCGGCACGCCGGTGGTGTAACTGACGGCCTGGGAGCCGACTTCTTGATACGCGTCTTCGTGGCGGCAGATATTGTAGACGTAGAGCCTTTTCTCCCTGCCGTCTTTGACCCCTTTCAGGACACATCCGATACAGGTCTTTCCCTTGGTCAGAGGGCCAAGGGATGCCGGCTCGGGCAGAACCGACTTGAGGAATTTCAGCGGCACGATGGGTACCCCCTGGTATTCTACCGGATCGATCCGCGTCATGCCGACATTTTGGAGAACCCGCAGATGGGTCAGGTAGGAATCGGAAAACGTCATCCAGAAGCGGGCTCGCTTGAGACCCTTGAGATGCAATACCAGGGATTCAAGTTCCTCATGATACAGCAGGAAGCATTTTTTGGGACCGATGCCATCCGGGAAATCGTAGGTCATGGACCAGGACAACGGATCGGTTTCCACCCACTCGCCGTGTTCCCAGTAGCGTCCGCGCTGGGTGATCTCGCGGATATTGATTTCCGGGTTGAAGTTGGTAGCGAAATGCTGGCCGTGGTCACCGGCGTTGCAGTCGATGATATCGAGTTCATGGATTTCATCGAAATGATGTTTCTGTGCCCAGGCGCAGAAGACATTGGTGACACCGGGATCGAACCCGGAGCCGAGGAGGGCCATGAGACCCGCCTGTTTGAAACGTTCCCGGTAGGCCCACTGCCACTTGTATTCGAACTTTGCCACATCGGGCGGCTCGTAGTTGGCGGTATCGAGATAGTCCGCACCGGCCTCAATGCAGGCATCCATAAGCGGCAGGTCCTGATAGGGCAGGGCCACGTTGAGCACCAGGTCGGGTTTTGTTTCCTGGATCAGGGCAACGCTTTGCGGAACATCGTCGGCGTCAAGCGCACGGGTGGCAACCTGGATGCCGGTGCGTTTTGCGACGTCCTCGGCAATCGCGTCGCATTTTGATTTTGTTCGGCTGGCCAGGGTCATGTGTGAAAAAACTTCAGGGACCTGGGCGCACTTGTGCGCAACGACGCTGCCGACGCCGCCGGCGCCGATAATGAGAACATGGGCCATGCTGGAGAAACCCCCCACCTGAAAAAGTGAATCGGAATCAGAAAATTGCATGAACCGGAGACACGGAGAATCGGGGAAACGGTGGCAAGAAAAATCTCCGTTTCATTCGTTTCGAGCACCCTTGCTAGCGTTCGAAGTACGTATACCCCCTCAGGCCGGCTTCATAGGCCTGGACAATTTCCTTTCTCTCCTCGGGGCTGATACGATTGGATCGTACCGCCTGCTCCGCTGTCTCCCTGCAGCGGATAAGAAGCCGCTTCGGGTCATACTCGACATAGGATAACACATCCGCCACCGTGTCACCCTCCTGCTCGTTGACAAACTCAAATTCACCGTTCTCCAGAATGCGCACGGTCACGACATTGGTGTCTCCCATCAGGTTGTGCAGATCCCCGAGGGTCTCCTG
>JAFGPH010000133.1 GCA_016926135.1 Deltaproteobacteria bacterium | reverse complement strand
TAGTTGTTTATAGGCAACTTTTCACGCAGCTTAAAAAATGTAGTTGTAGATCTGAAGTGATTTTGCGATGCGAAAATCGCTGTTCATGAAACAAATGGTACAGGAGACCATGTTGAATTTTGCGGGTGCCATTAATGCAAGGGATTTCTCAGCCTTTTATGAAAGCATTGCAGAGAGCTGGCAAAACCAGTCTTCACAGGACAAATTCTCAAAAATTTTCAAGGCCTTCATGGACAGGAATATGGATCTGACAGGGATCAGGGAACTAAAGCCTGTTTTTAAAAAACCGCCCTACCTCGACAATAAAGGTTTGCTTCGCATCAAGGGAGTCTATGCCACCGAACCCTCAAAAACAGCGTTCACTCTTAAGTACATCTCGGAGGAAGCCGTTTGGAAACTCATCGGTATAAACATTAAGATGAAATGAAAACCCACCTACGCCCAGATTTTATTTCGGGATGGACAAATTAGCCATGCGGGGGCGTGAAATCATCGCCTAAGCAAGATCCAGGAGGCTTAAGGAGTGCGCGATTGCGAAGATTTAGGGACGAGTGCTTTGGTCCTGGGGATTTTTTTTCAAAAACAAAACACAGCCGCCTGACATGTGGCAGCAAACTACGGAACAGCGCCACATGCCTTGTGGAGTCGCTTATGTTTTAGAAGTCCGTGAACTCGCCCCTCCATCAGATCCACGGAATTGCATGCCGCAGGATTGGCCCAAGTGACCTTCATGTTCATGTCTTGCATGCACAAACATAGCTATTCTCCTCTCCTGCCCGAATCCCCACGCAACATTGGTTCTCATCAGAAGAGGAAGGGAACAAATGGCCAGCCCCGTGTACGGTTCAGGCGCGAGCCCTCCATCCCCCTCCGGGCACTCCTTAGAAATCATTGAAGTCCCCATCCTCTTTCAAGGGGATGAGCTGCTCAGGACTCACCTCGGAGTTTTTCTGAGGTGCAAGAGCCTTCACCCCAACCTTCTTTGGATTTGCAGGCA
Source organism: Deltaproteobacteria bacterium (assembly GCA_016926135.1). The sequence goes on along the minus strand of JAFGPH010000133.1, from coordinate 9,866 downwards.
AAGCCCTGCGGAGGGTCTTCCGCGGTCCTGCTTTTGTGCTTTGAAGACTCCGCTCCATGGGTACGGCATGCTCCTTCGAAGCTCCTCCGATGGTTTGGACCAGATCATTCACGACTCCTTTCATCTGCTTCGCCTGGGCGTTCATCTCTTCGGAAGCGGCGGCGGATTCCTCGGCATTGGCGGCATTCAGCTGGACGACCTTGTCCATTTCCGCGACGGCCAAGTTGATCTGGTCGATCCCTTGGGCCTGTTCGTTAGAAGCCGCAGCAATCTCAGCCACGAGTTGGCCGACTTTGGATGCGCTCTTGGCGACCTCCGCGAAGGAATCATTGGTCGAAATGACCGTCTCGGATCCGGCCCGGATCTGCTTTACCGACCCTTCGATGAGATTGGCTGTATTCTTGGCCGCCTCTGCTGCGCGCAGGGCCAGGTTTCTCACTTCATCCGCCACCACGGCAAATCCTGCCCCTGCCTCGCCTGCCCGTGCCGCCTCTACTGCTGCATTGAGGGCCAGGAGGTTGGTCTGGAAGGCGATTTCGTCAATAGTTTTGATGATTTTCTGGGTGTCCTCACTCGTCTTGGAGATGGTCTCCATGGAAAGCGTCAGATGATGCATGGACTCATTGGCCTGAGTGATGACCTTGTTGGCCTCTTTCATCAGACTGTCGGCCTCTCCGGCATGATCCGCATTCTGCTTGGTCATGGAGGACATCTCCTCCAGGGAAGAAGAGGTCTCCTCAATGGATGCAGCCTGCTCGGACGCCCCTTCTGCCAGGGACTGGCTCGTGGCCGAGATCTGTTCGGACGCTGAGGATACCTGATCCGAGGCATCGTTGAGCATCTCCACCGCCTTCTTGATAGGCTTGGAAATGCTGTGGGCAAAGTAGAGGATCCAGAGGACGGTCAGGGCCAGGAAGATCGCTCCCACGATGACAATCACATTCCTGATGGCATGGGGCGTTGCAAGAAATTCTTCACTGTTCTGGGTGACCCCGATGCCCCATCCCGTCATCTCTACAGGGGTGAAGGCTGCGATCTTCTCGAAACCTTCAAAGATATAAGATTCCACACCTGTCTGATTGGCCAGGATCTTTTCAGTAATTCTTTCCATGCCCTTCATCTTGGCAATGTTGGTCTCCAGTATGTGCTTGGGATTTGGATGCACGATCAAGAGACCGGTCTTGTCCACCACCCAAGGGTAGCCTGTCTTGCCGATCTTGATGGCCGTGATCTTGTCTGAAAGGAAGTCGATCTTGTTAACCGTGGCCACGGCCCCCACAAACTCGCCTGTCGAGGAGCAGATGGGGACGCACACAGGAAGTACGACCTTGCCGGTCGCCTTGGACTTGACGGGAGTGCCCACATTGACCTTGCCTGCCTTGGCGGCCTTGAAGTAGTCCCGGTCGGCGATGGAAATGTTCCTGTATTGGCCCCCATTGCCGTCGGAGTAAATATTTCCCTGGGGATCGGCCACAAGAATGCCCTCATAGTCTTTCCCCAGATGTTTCATGGTGGTAGAGAGCATCTGATCCAGTTTCTGGATCTCCTCCACGCTCTTCGAGGCCCCCTCCTTTGCGACCTTTGCGGCGGACTCCGTGGTGGTTTTCGCTACGGAGATGGCGGTGACCAGTTTGATCTCCTCCTGGAGGGCAACCTGCATCAGGTCGGATACATTCTGTGCGATATGGAGCGCCTGCTGCTTGGAAAGTCCCTCAAGGGAATCGGTGGCTTTGATCACCGAAAACACACCTATGACAACGAGAGGAATCAGAACAGAGGTAACCCCACCTGTGATCAGTTTGAATCGAAGCGACATCTTCTTCATTTTCCTTTGCCCCCTTTCTGCAGGATCATAATGCCTGCTCAATTATGGGGTGTGCCCCATGCACACCGTTTTCAACGCACCATTTGGACATTTCACCATCGGGCTGAATCAGAGAGTAAGCCTTACAGAAAGACTCATGCACGCAGTCGCTATCCTTGCATCAAGCAAAATGGATGCCAATGGAAAGGTTGTTTGCCTTTCATTAAGGAATACAAATTGTTAAGGGAGAATTGCGGAGGTCAGGGTGCTTTCAAAGGGAGACCTTGGGGGGATGTTTTTTCCCGTGCAGCAAAAAATTTTTGTGGGGCAAAAATCTCATTCCCTTCGGGAGAGTCGGAGTTTCTTGATGAGCACATAGAGACGGTTCTTGCTGAGCCCGGATATGGCCGTTGCCCGGTCGAGGTTCCCGTGAGTCTCTTCCAGCAGCCTTTTCAGATAGGTTCTCTCGACACCTTCAACCGCAGCATCTCGGACGTCCTTCAATGGAGGCAACGGATCCCAAAGATCCCCCTCTGTGTCGGCATATCGCAGTCCTTCTGCAGGGCTTTGCCGGGGTATCTCTTCCCGGCGTTCCGCAAGGAGGGAGTGGGTTCGTCTTATTCGAATCGGGTCTGGCAAATGAATTGGGTAGAGCACAGGTTCTTTTCCACTGGCCAGGATCGCCCTTTCGAGGGCGTGGACGAGTTCCCGCACATTCCCGGGCCAGTCATAGTCACTCAAGAGTTGCACGAACTCCGGGAGAACCCCTTTGGATTCCAATCCGTGCTTTTCGCAAAGAATATGGACATACTGGAGCGTGAGTTCGCGAATGTCCTCCTTCCTCTCCCGAAGAGGCGGAAGAGGAAGAAAAAAGGTCCTTAGCCTCTGGTAGAGATCCTGCCGGAAGGCACTTTCATTGAGCATACGTGCGAGATTGCGGTTGGTTGCCGAGATCAACCTGAAGTCGCTTCGCACCTCTTGGGTGCCACCCACAGGCCTGAATTGCCTCTCCTGTAAAACTCTGAGAAAGGATTTCTGCAGAGGAAGGGATAGCTCACCAACCTCATCCAGGAAAAGGGTGCCTCCGTCTGCTTGCTTGATCAGACCCTCACTGGGCTGCACCGCTCCCGTGAATGCACCCCGGACATGGCCGAATAGCGTGCTTTCCGTCAGGTGCTCCGGGAGGGCCGCACAGTCAACCACTACGAAAGGCCCCTTGATCCTCCGGCTGTTCGCATGGATGGCCCTCGCGAATAACTCTTTGCCGGTGCCCGTTTCCCCTGAAATCAGCACACTGGCATCGCTGGGTGCGCACTGGGCCACAATCTCCAGGCAGGTCTTCATTTGGGGGCTACCGCCGAAAACGCCCTCTGTCTTCAGAAGCACGGGCTGCTGAGACTCTTGCTTTTTCTCCCGATATTCGAAGGTCCGCCGGATATGGAGGATGATGTCCTGCTTGGAGAGAGGCTTCTGGATGTAGTCCCAGGCGCCGCTCTTAATGGCGAGTTCCGCCCCCTCATTGTCTGCCATACCGGTGATGATGATCACCTCCGGCAAGGACGGCAGCTTACGTATCCTGAGAAGGGCATCCAGGCCGTTTCCATCAGGGAGACGCACATCCAGGAAAACGAGATCAGCGGGCTGGGTGCGGATCAGGGTCATTCCTTCAGCGAGGGTGCGGGCCGAAGAGGCCTGGTGATTCAACCTCCGGCAGTGATCGGTCAGCACGTCCCGGATGTATTCGTCATCGTCAATGATGATTACGTTACCCATGGGACCCTACCTTTTCAACCCCCAAGGCCTCATGAACCGCCCAGGCCAGCTCAGTTGCCGCGATCGGCTTCATCAGGAACTTGGTTATGCCATAATGTTTTGCCGATTTCTCGCTGACAATCTCACTGTATCCAGTGCATAGTATGATCGGGATGTCTCTATTGTATTTCCGGATCTCCGCGACCAACTGCACACCGGTCATCTCGGGCATGCTCTGATCCGTGATCACCAGATCAAAGCCGTTTGGATTGGACTTGAAGGCCTCCAAGGTCTTCACGCTGCTCTGATTGGCGGTTACCCGGTAATTTAAGGTCTGTAGATTCTCCTTGAGTACGTCAAGAAAGAAAAGCTCATCATCTACAACGAGAACGCTTTCCATATGACCGGCAGGGAGAGCACCGACTCGACTAGCTGCTTCAACAGACCGTGTCTGGGTGACTGGGAAATACACGTCGAACCGGGTGCCTTCTCCCACCCTGCTTGTCAGCTCAATGAGGCCGTTATGGCTCTTCACAATCCCTAGGGTTACGGAAAGCCCCAGACCGGTTCCTTCCGATATCTTCTTTGTAGTGAAATAGGGCTCGAAGATTCTTTCAAGTATTTGAGGAGCTATCCCAGACCCTGTATCCGAAACACTCAACCGTATGTAATCCCCCGGCGGCACTTTCAATGACATGGACTCCCGGGGACTCTCGATCCGGGCGTTCTCCAAGGTTATGCTCAGGACACCGCCTTCACCGCGCATGACATGATAAGCGTTGGTGCACAAATTCATGATGACCTGGTGTACCTGGGTTGGATCGCCCATGATCCTGTCCGGATCGGCCTGGATGCGCTGTTGGAGATCAATGCTTTTCGGCAGGATTGCCCGCAGAAGTTTGACCGATTCCTTGACAACGGGTGTTATGGAAAATGCGCTCATAGCGGCGGAATCGCGCTTGCTGAATTTGAGAATCTGCTGAATCAAATCCTTGGCACGGTTTCCGGCCTCGAGCAACCGACTCAGGTATTGATACCTCCTGTTGTCCGGATCGGGTGATTCATCCATCATGGCCAATTCGGTGTACCCTATGATACCGCCCAGGATATTGTTGAAATCATGAGCAATGCCGCCCGCCAAGGTGCCGATAGCCTCCATCTTCTGGGCCTGGCGAAGTTGGTCTTCGATACTTTTCCGCTGAGTAATATCATTCCCAATGCACAAGATTCCTACAACGTTTTCGTCAGCGTCACGAATCCCTTTATTCGTCCAGGTAACCCAGACCCTCTCACCATTTTGTCGCATGTTTTCGTTTTCATTGGTCTCATATCTCTCCGGGCGAAGTCCGATATCCCGAACCATTGCCTCAAGGTCCTGCCCTGCACTGTCCGTCTGCGGTACTATCGTTCCAACCACATTCCTGCCGAGTATTTCTTCCTCAGAATAGCCGAAAAAACTCTGAGCGAATTCATTAAAGAAAGTGATGTTCCCCTCGGTGTCCATTCGTAAAATGATGCTGTTAGCGTTCTGGACAAGCTCGCGGTACTTGGCCTCGCTATTCCGTAATGCCTCTTCGGCCTGCTTGCGCTCGGTGATGTCTACAGCGACGGCCAAAAGCTGAGAGCATGTCCCGTCCTGCAGCACCAGTGGGATCTTGGTCGTTGAGAGCCAGTGGATGGTTCCGTCAGCAAATGTGATCTCTTCCTCAGGGATCGTCTTCGTCACTCTTCCCCTGATCACATGAAGATCGTCCTTCCGGAAAGCGGCTGCTTCCTCCGGTGTCGGACTGAAGTCGGTGTCCTTCTTGCCTTCCAAATCGGCCACCGTCGTGCCATAGGCGTAAGCCAGGGCTCTGTTTGCCAAAGCAAAGCGCCCGTCTTCCATCTTCACACAGATGATACCGGGCACCGTGTCGATAACATGCCGCAAAAACGCCTGTTCTTGCTTCAGCGATTGCTCCGCAAACTTCCGGTCAGTGATATCCTGCAGGGTTTCTATGGCTCCAATGACCCCCCCTTCGGAATCCTTTAATGGGGTGGCCGTAAAGAAAAGCCATTTACCTCTCTTTCCCAGGTTTGGAAAGAAATCCTCAACCTCGTATGCCCCTTCTATAAGCACCGACTCACTGATTCCTCTGGGGTAATATTTGGCCATATCATCCTCCGGTGCGCTGTCCACTATGAGATCAGCCAGAACGGGCCTTTCTACACAATAGAAGGCCGCCCGATGTTTCCGGGTTCCGATAATATCACTTGCAGAGATACCTGTAAGATTCTCGCAAGCTTTGTTCCAATAGGTGACAACATGTTCCCTGTCGATCACAAAGGTTGGGATGGAATTTCCCTGAACGATCTGGAAAAGGGTCTTGTCTGTCTCCCTCAGGGCTGCCTCGGCCTGCTTGCTGGCACTGATGTCTACCATATTTCCGATAGTCGCACTTCGTCCTTTGTAATCACCCATAGCGTCAAAGAGCTCCACCCACAGGTGACTTCCATCCCTTTTCAAAACACGAACCTGATAGTGGTTAGGGGCTTGGAGCCCCTGGAGCCTTTTTCCCAGGATGCCCTTGACCATTCCAATGTCTTGACTGTGAATGAAGCCCGAAAAGTCCCTGCCGAGGATCTCTTCTGGTCGGTATCCCCCCATTTCACATAGCCTCTTGTTGGCGTATACGAGACGGTTGTCCTGGATGATATAGATTCCCGTCAGTGATGACTCAGTCACCAAGCGATAGAGTGCCTCACTATCCTTCAGCGCCTCTTCCGCCTGCCTGCGTCCCTGGATTTCGCGCTCAAGCTGCTGATTGAGAGTCTCAACCCCTTTCTTTTGTCCCTGCAGCAGAACCAGGGATTCTTCGATGCGTCGTCTTAACATCTCTGGCGCAATGACCGTGATACTTACCATCATGAAGAACACACATAGCCCCGTAATCCAGGCCATAGGCGACCTTGATGTCAGCATGTGCTCGGGATAGATGTCGATGAAACCGGTCGTCATGCCGAAGGCCACGTAGCCGATACACGCAAGGCTGACCAGAATGGCGAGAACCCCCGCACGAACGCCGAAGAGCACGGCAACCATGAAGCAGACTCCAAGCATGAGTTGGAGCCCTACACCACTCATTCCGACACGGATCAGGATCGCAAGGGCAATCAGGAACAACGACGAAACCAGAATCAGCGCCCTGATCCTGTAAGGGAGTCGACGGGATGCAAACGTTCCCAGCAGGAAGGCGAGGTATATAACGGCATAAAGCAGGGAGAAAATCCATCTTCCTTGCATATAGGCCTGAGTGGCTCCAATTCCTACGGCAGGCAGACCAACAAGGGAAAAGATATACAGGAGTTTGTCAAGTATGGTCCTGCGGACCTCTGCGACCTCAGGTCTATCACTATACGTATTAAAGGAAAAATCCATATCTCTTGCTGAGATTTTCATACTTTCTCCAATTGTTGACCAACAATGCGTTCACATCTTGGATCATGGCTGACAACTCCTTCATTCTGGAGATGCGGGCCATCCCACGAACCTCGATGGGACTCCAAGGGCGAGATGGGCCTTTCTCAATCAAAAAAACGAGCCCCACACTCCGTTAGGATACATGAGACTTTGCTTGTGAATCCAGGGCTACCTCCGCATGGGGTAGGGAGAAAAAGTCTATTATATAGTAAGCCTAGCTCTCCCACCAGTTTTGTCAATCCCTTTCGCCGGGTTCGATTCGATTTAGACCTTCGTCAGATTTCCTGCCCGAGGTTGCAGAGGTCTGGTGTCTCGAAATTCGGGGTGAAGTCCCGATGTGTGGTCGGCACGGGGATAGGTGTATTGATTGAAACGAGTAAATCTGTCTGCCATTTGGTATGGAATAAAAAGCCGGAATTATTGCTACTCCTTCAAAACGCAACTTCAGGGTTTATGGGTGACTTTCCTCGAACCCGACGGGGGGAATTTCTGAAAAGAATCGAAAAAATTGGTGAAGGCATTTTATGTTATTTGGAATAGGCAGTAACCGATCGAATCTATGGGGCGGTCGGTTTCGCATCAGTCGAGTAGCCCGGCTGGATTTAAAATTGAAAATGGAGAAACTTTCTTCCGCACATATTTGATGATATAGAGAAATATAAACCTGTTTTTCCGAGCCGACTACATTTACCGATAGATTTATTGTTGAGGAAACAGCCGATGTTCAAAACACGTATTACTGAGACGTTCGGTATTGAATATCCCATTATCCAGGGCGGGATGATGTGGCTTTCTGATGCAGAGCTTGCTGCCGCGGTATCCAATGCCGGAGGGCTAGGAATTATCACAGCATTAAGTTTTCAGACAATAGAGCTATTAAGACAAGAGATCCGAAAGTGCAGGGATCTTACGGATAAACCCTTTGGCGTCAATATCTCGATGCTGCCCGACATTCAGCCGGGGGAAAGGACAGATGAGTATTTTGATGCAGCTATTGAAGAAGGTGTGCCGATTATAGAGACAGCCGGACGAAATCCCGAACCGTATCTCAGCCGGCTTAAACAGGCAGGGGTGAAGGTGATCCATAAAGTCCCCGGTGTACACTATGCGCAAACTGCAGAAAAAATTGGGGTCGACGCAGTCACTGTTGTAGGGTTTGAATGTGCCGGACACCCTGGAATGGATAATATCACCACATTAATTCTGATACAAAAGGCGACACAGGTTCTCACGATTCCGGTAATTGCCGGTGGGGGAATCTGTGATGCAAAGGGGTTTGTCGCGGCTCTAGCACTTGGGGCTGAGGGGGTTCTCATGGGTACGCGTTTTATGCTTACACATGAATGCTGGATCCATCCTGAGATCAAGGAGTGGCTTCTTAGGGCCACCGAACGTGATACCATGATTATCGAACGCTCAATTCAAAATGCAGCCCGTGTTATTAGAAATAGCGCTGCCGAGCGAGTGTTGGAACTTGAAAAAAAGGGTGCCGGTCTCGATGAACTCCTCACTGTCATCAGCGGCAAGTTGGGGTTAAAGGCCTATCAGGAAGGTGATATCAATGCAGGGATCATTTCCTGTGGTCAGGTTATCGGGCTAATTGAAAATCTTGAAAGCGTACAAGAAGTGATCCGGGAGATAGTAGAAGGTGCACGTGAGATTCACCGGCGTCTCGGAGCTATTTTCACTCGTGTTGGTCCGCGAGCCCGGTGAACTCGATGGAAGGGGGCAAGGGAAAGCACCGCAGGGCGCCCAGGGCAAGGAGGGCTTTGATCACGGCACACACGGGAAGTCCCACCACATTGGTATAGGAACCGGAGATGGATTCCACCAGGAAAGCACCGATGCCCTGAATGGCGTAGCTCCCCGCCTTTCCGAAGGGTTCCCCGGTTTCGATGTAGGCCTCGATTTCCGCGGGGCGGAGGTCCTTCACTTTCACACGGGTCGTAACGGCTTGCCGGTGAGGTCTTTGGGACGAATCAGGGAAGAGAATACAGAAACCCGTAATGACCCTGTGTTCCTTTCCCGAGAGTCGGGTGAGCATTGAACGGGCCTCTATTTTGTCGGCGGGTTTTCCCAGCTTGGTTCTGCCGAGGACCACGGTGGTGTCGGCGCCCAGGATCCAGTGCTCTTCCGCGGAGTCAGAGACGGCGAGGGCCTTCTGATGGGCGAGCAACCTCACCGTGGCCTCCGGATCGCTGAAATCGGTCTGGTTTTCGTCGATGTCGCTCGGGAGAACCCTTATGGGGAGCCCCACCTGTTCAAGGAGCCTTTTCCTCCGGGGCGATGCCGAGGCAAGAATCAGAGGGTTTTCGAGACTGATGATTCGGTTTTTCATGGTCGATTTGGAAGTTTGAAAACTCTCATGGTATTTTCTGCCGTCTGCCGGGCGACGACGTCCGTGTCCATGCCCCTCAGACGGGCGACTTTGTCCACGGTATGGGTTACGAAGGCGGGCTCATTTCGCTCGCCCCTGCGGGGAACCGGAGCGAGAAAGGGTGCATCGGTTTCCACGAGCATGCGTTCCAGAGGGATTCGGGCCGCCACATCCTGCATCTGGGCGGCATTCCGGAAGGTGACGGTCCCGGGAACGGAAATATGGAAACCCATCTCGATGAGTGTCATCGCCAGCGCATAGTCCCCTGAAAAGCAGTGGAACACCCCCTTGTAGTGACCTTGTTGTTTCTCCTTAAGAATATCAAGCACTTCCCCGTGGGCATCCCTATCATGGATCACAATGGGAAGATCGAAAGTCCTGGCGAGATCGATCTGCTTTTTAAAGCCTGCGATCTGGTCGTCCGGTGAAGAGTGCCGATGGAAGAAATCCAACCCGATTTCTCCCCAGGCAAC
>JAFGPH010000689.1 GCA_016926135.1 Deltaproteobacteria bacterium | reverse complement strand
CTGGCCCGCGGGCTTTCCCTTCATGTGCCGGAGGATCAGGACGACCGTCTCCATCTTCAGCTTCTCCATGATGGCTGCGGCCCTGGCCGGTTCCATGGCCGTATAGAGGTCCACGAGATGCGACATCTTTGAATCCTTGATGCTCTCCTCCCTGTCCGCCAGTGTCTTGGCATAGGTGGTGAGCCTTGACTGCAGATCATTCAGTTCCCCGAGCTTCTCATCGATATCCTTCTTGAGGGGAATCAACTCCTCTTCCTTCTTCTTCAGTTCCAGTTCCCTGGCCCTCAGGGCAAGTTCCCTCTCCTTCAGCGACTCCAGGGTGAGTTTCTCCGGCGATCCCGTCTGGCCGTCGGAGAGACGGACTTGCGCCAATGCGACGGTTGGCCCGGGAGAAGACGCCCAGTCGGACTTGAGAAAAAGCCCGCTCAAGAGGATCTTGACCATCAGCAGGAAGATCAGCCCCGCTCCCACCCACAGGAGGGGTTGTCGCCTCCCTAGAGGAATTCTCTTCCATATCGGGTCAAGGCCGCTTCGTTCATGCCTTTCATCTCCAATTGCGCCTGCTGATGATTCCATTTCTGAACATCCTTTTCCTTCAGCTTTTCTATGATCCGGTACTCCTTGGTCCTTGAGAGGAGATTCTTCCTCTTCTCCGCCACGATCCTTTCCCACCTTCCCACCTCCAGCTTCTGGACGCTGATCCTCCTCCTGGTACCCGCCAGATAGTCCGAGTAGGTAGCCATCTCCGCCGAACTCATCCGGGTCGACAGGCCCTTCTCCAGGGACATCCTTGCCTCGCGGAACTGCTTCTCATAGTGCTCCAGGAGTTGCCGGGCCCGAGACAGATGGCCCTGGGCCTTCCCCAGTTCGATCTCCGCTTTCTCCTTGAGGTGACCCCTATAGGAGAGGAGAGGTTCGTATCTAAATTTGAATCCCAACTTACTTTTTCCTCCGCAGCACCCTCTCCATCTCCCCGCGGCCCTCGTCCATGAGGGCGCCTTTCTCGAGAGGCTGCTGCAGGAAGGTGTTCAATTCCTCGATCATGTCCAGGGCACGGTCGGTCCGCTTGTTGTGTCCCTTTTCATAGGCTCCCAGGTTCACCAGGTCTTCGATCCTGGAATAGTCCGCCAGCAATCGGCGGAATTCATAGGCCTGATCAAGATGGCCCTTCGGGACCACATCGGACATGATCCTGCTCACGCTGTTCAGGACGTCCACGGCCGGGTAGTGCCCCTGCGAGGCCAGTCGTCGATCCAGCACGATGTGGCCGTCCACCAGGGAACGCACCGCATCCGCCACAGGATCGTTCATGTCGTCTCCCTCGACAAGCACGGTGTAGATTCCCGTGATGGACCCCTCGGTGCCGTTGGTGCCCGCCCTTTCCACCAGTTTCGGCAGGTGGGCGAAGGCGCTCGGAGGATAGGCCTTGTTGGTGGGGGGTTCTCCTGCGGCCAGGCCCACCTCCCTGGCGGCCATGGCAAACCGTGTGATGGAGTCCATCATGAGGAGGACGTCTTTGCCCTGGTCTCTAAAGAACTCGGCGATGGCAGTCGCCACATAGGCCCCCCTCATCCTGATGAGAGGCGACGTGTCCGAAGTGGCCACAACGACCACCGAACGCTGGATGCCCTCCTTGCCCAGATCCCTCTCGATGAATTCCCTCACCTCTCTGCCCCGCTCCCCGATGAGGGCGATCACGTTCACCTCGGCCTTCGTGTACCTGGCCATCATGCCCAGGAGCACGCTCTTTCCCACACCGGACCCGGCCATGATGGCGGCTCTTTGTCCCTTGGCCAGTGTCACCAGGCAGTTGATGGAGCGCACGCCCACGTCGAGAGGTTCCCGGATGCGGCTTCGTTGAAGCGGGTTCAGGGGAGATGCGTAAAGGGGTATGGGCCGGACTCGGTCCTTGCGCAAGGGGGGGCCGCCGTCGATGGGGTTTCCCAATCCGTCCACCACGCGACCCAGCATTTCCTCTCCCACATCTACCGAAGCCTCGTATCGGTCGGCGATGATCGTGCTCCCCGGCCGAATCCCCTCGCACTTGCACAGAGGCATGAGGAGCAGCCTTCCCTCCTTGAATCCCACCGCCTCGGCGCTGATGGGCTCGCGCAGGTTGGAGGAGACGATCCGGCAGATGCCCCCCACCGGCACGGCCGGGCCTCGCCCTTCGATGACTGTGCCTACCGTCTTCGTGACACGCCCCTCCGCCCGGATGGTGACGGCCGCTTCGACGGCCTCCACGTAAGGCTGCAGGGAGAGACTCATGAAAACGCTCCTTTGGGGGCTTCTCGCGTTCCGCCCCGGACATTCACGGAGCACGGAGGGAAACCCGGATCCCCGGATCCTGCTGCTGCTGGAAGATGGGCTTTTTTCAGCAGCCTGCCAGACATCGCTCCAGTTCCTCTTCCACCACCGAGAGTTGGTCTTCGATGCCGGCGTTCACGCTCCCGAATCCCGTCTCCAGGATGCATCCTCCCCTTTCGACGACGCTGTCCTCCACGATCTGCAACCTCCCGGCTTGAGCACCGGCCGCCAAGGCAGGGACCAGCCTCGTCACCTCTTCCATATCCGCCGGGCTGATCCGGATCCGCACGTGGCTCCTGTCGACGAGGAGTTTCATGGCGGATCGTATGGTCTCCTCGATGAGGTGGTTGCCCGCCTTCAGCTCGCTTCGGATGATCTTTTTCGCGATGGTGAGACTCAGCTTGATCAGTTCCCCCTCTGCTTCGGCATAGATCTGTTCCCTGAGCCGACCTAGGACATCGATCAGGGCGGCCAACTGCTTTCCCCGTTCCTCCATCTGCCTTTGTTCCAGGGCCATGCCGTCCTTCTGCCCCTGCGCGAAACCCTTTTCATAGGCCTCCCTCTCGATCCTGGCCAGTCTTTGCTTCGGATCTTCCTCTTTCTCGGCGTCCGGATCAGACCCCCGTCCCTTCTTTTTCCCTCGTCCCACCGGGTTTCCGCTCACAGGGAGCCTGATGCATCCGCACCCGTTTTCTTCCACCCCTTCCAGGGGCACCCGATCGGCTTCGGTTTCAAAGGACTCCAGGGGGAAAAGGGAAATCCCGTGCATGTCCATCCGGTCAGACAAGGACATCCTCACCTCCCTTGCCGCCCAGTACGATCTTTCCTTCCTCTGCGAGCCTCCTGGCCGCCTTGATGATATTGAGCTGGGCCTGCTCCACATCCTTGAGCTTCACCGGGCCCATGACCTCCATGTCTTCCTTGATCATCTGGGCCGCCCGCTGGCTCACGTTCTTGAAGATCTTCTCCTTCAGATCCTCCGATGCGGTGCGCAGGGCCAGGATCAGTTCATCGTTGCTGATCTCCTTGAGGAGTGCCCTGATCGAGCGGTCATCCAGTTCTGCCAGGTCTTCGAACACGAACATGCACTGGCGGATGTCTTCGGCCAGTTCCCCGCGCTCGCTCTCAATCCTTTCCAGGATAGCCCCCTCCGTCTTGTGATCCAGATGATTCAGAATCTCGGCCGCCGTCTGCACGCCCCCGAGACTTTCATCGGCAGCCTTGCTGATGCTGGAAAGCTGTTCCTCCAGGACCTCCTGGATTTCCGTGACCACCTCGTTGGGAACCGCGTCCAGGTCGGCGATCCTCGTGACCACCTCGCTCTGGACGGCCTCCGGAAGGGCCTGGATCACCTCGGCCGCATGTTGATACTTCATGTGCACCAGCAGAAGGGCGATGGTCTGGGGATGTTCGCTGGCCAGCATGTTGGCCAGAACCCCGGGACTCAGGGAGGCAAGCTTCTCAAAGGATCCCGTTCCCCTCCTGGAGAAGAGATCCTCCAGGAGATCGTCCGCCTTCCGTGAATCGAAGGCCATGCCGACCGTCTTCGCCAGGAATTCCTTTCCCGTGAGTCCTGTGATCTTGGTGTTCTTGAACACATGGACGAACTCCTTGATGATGGAGGAGACCATTTTGGGGTCCACTGTCTTGATCTGGGCCATGTGCTCGCCGACGGCCCTGACCTCCTTCTCGTTCAGGCTCTGGAAGACCTTGGTCGTGAAATCCTCCCCCATGATCATCAGGAACAGGGCTGCCTTCCGGGGGCCTATGAGGTTTTCTACGAGATCCAATTACCTTCCCTCGCTGATCCACTGACGAATGATCTGGGCCACCACCTCGGGGTTGCCCTTGCTGATTTCGAGCAGGTTGCCGGTGCCGTCCGCTTCCGCCTGGCTTTCACCCCCACGGGCCGTCAGGCTGGGCACGCCCTGTCCCTGGGGAAGGGCCTGAGTGCCCAGGACATCTCCGGCTTGATGAATCCACCTCTTGAAAGGCTTGACCACGAGGAGCAGGAAAAGGGCGATCAGGAGGACGTTGAAGGCCGGCTTGGCCGCCCTTCTCCCGTACTCCGCCCACGAAGGGGCGCTCGTCGAAAGGCCCTTTTCCTCCTCCTGAAGGGCGAAGGGGGTGTTGGTTACCGAGACCTGGTCTCCCCTGGCCTCGCTGAAGCCGATCGCCTTCTTGATCATATCCTCGAAGGTCTTCATCTCCTTCTTGTTGCGAGGCGAGAACTTCTGCACCATCTTCCCGTCCTGACCCTTTTCCATGACATAGGGCCCGTCGATAATCACCGCCGCGGACAGACGCTTCACATCCCCCACTGAGTTGGTGACCTGGCGGTTGATCTTGTTGATCTCGTAATTGATGGTGGCATTTTCCCTTTCAAACGCCTTTGAAGACGAACCCCCGGCCCCCGGGCTCGGGGTGATCTGGCTTTGAAGATCCGGAGACCCGGAGGGCAGGCCCCTCCCTCCTGCTGAGATCTCCTTCTGTCTCTGCTCGCTTCGGACTGCCGTACTATCGGGGTCGAACTTCTCTTCCACGATGCTGACCTGTTCGAAGTCCACGCGGGCGGAAACCCTGGCCACCACCTTGTTGGCGCCCACGATGGGCTCCAGCATGGTCTGGATCCTGTTCTCCAGGGTCCTTTCGATCTTCTGTTGATGCTCAAACTGGGTCCGGCTCATGGCCGTGGCCTGATCCTCCTCAAAACCTTTGGAAAGGAGGCCTCCCGCCATGTCCACCACAGTGACGTTCTCGGGTTTCAGGCCTTCCACAGCCCTGGCCACCAGATTGACGATGCCGTGGAGCTGTCGTCTGTCCAGTGCCCCGCCGGAATGAAGCCTCAATACCACGGAGGCGGTGGCCGGTTTCTCCGCTTCGGCAAAGAGCGAGTCCCCGGCCGGGACAATGTGGACCCTCGCCTGGGCGACCGAGTCGAATCCCATGATCGTCCTGGACAGTTCTCCCTGGAGGGCCTGCTTGTATTTCAGCCTCTGCACGAATTCCGTCGTTCCGAAAGGAATATCGTTGAAGATTTCAAAACCCACGTTCTGGCCCCTCGGCAAACCGTCACCGGCCATTTCGAGCCTCAGTTGATAGACCATCTCATGGGGGACCAGGATGGCGCCTCCCCCCTCCTTGAGTTCGTAGGGCACCTTCTTCTCGTTGAGCTTCTGGGTGATACGGGCCGCATCTCCCGTGTCCAGGTTGGCGAAAAGCACCTGGAAGTCCGGCCGGTTCACCCAGAGGATCAGGGCAACAAAACCACCCAGAACCATGGTCATCGTGACCGCAAGGGAGATCTTTTTCCCTGGGGGTATGGATTTAAGGACGTGAAACAACTGCTGCACGAAATTCATCCCTGTCTCTGCCATCGGACATCCTCACTCTGGCCACGCCCGGAGCCTGTCGGACCTTCGGATTCTCTCTTGACTCCTTGCGCGGCGAAAACCTGCATCAGAATTGCATCCTCATGACTTCCTGGTAGGCTTCCATGAGCTTGTTCCTGATCTGGACAAGCAGGCGGAACGAGAGATCCGCCTTCTCCGTGGCGATCATGATCTCGTGCAGGTCAAAGCTCTTGCCCACCGCGAATTCCTGGGTCTTCTGGTTGGCCTCTTTGATCTGGGCGTCCACCTGCCCGGTGAAGGCCTTGAGGGCACCCGCAAACCCCTTTCCCTGAACCCGCTCCCCTTTCGCGGTCAACGGAGCGGGGGGCATGACTGAGATCGGTCTGATTGAATTCATCTCACTCCTCAAATGATCAATGCTCAATGATCGATGATCAATGACTACCGGCTGATGTCCAGGGCCTTGAGGGCCATATCCTTTGCCGTCCGGATCACTGCTGCGTTGGCCTCATAGGAGCGATTGGCATTGAGCATCTGGACCATCTCCTGCACGAGGTTCACGTTGGGCAGGTAGACGTAGCCCTGCGCATCGGCATCGGGATGCCCGGGGTCGTGGATCCTCTTGAATTCCCCCTCAACCGGCACAATCTCCTTCACTCTTACCCCTTGAATCTGTTCGTCGAGGCTCCGCTCCAGTTGGCCCGAGAAGGAATCCCCCGCAGGCTCGGCCTCGAAGATCACCGTCTTTCTCCTGTAGGGCTGCCCGTTTTCGGTTTTGGTGGTATTCGCGTTGGCCAGATTCATGGAGATCACATTCAACCTGGTCCTCTGTGCCGTCATGCCTCCGGACGCGATATCCATGGTCTTGATCAGGTCCATGCTAGCTACCTCCTGCCGCCTTCAATGGCCAGTTTCAGGCCCTCGAACTTCTTGGCCAGAAGTCTTGCGGAAGCTTCATAAAGCAGGTTGTTCTGCACCATCTTGGCCATCTCCTTGTCGATGTTGAGTTGATTGGACTCACCTGGAACGAATTCCCTTGTCACGAGGGCGTGATCGCCCTTCTCACCGTAAAGGTGCGCCCCGCGCTGGGGAAGATGTCTCGGGTTCGTCCTCTCGAGGGAGGGCCCCTCCTTTTCCACCGCGCGCCGGAGTTCCTGGTCGAAGCTCACTTCCCGGGGCCTGTAGCCCGGCGTGTCTACGTTGGCCAGGTTGCCTGAAATGGCGTTGTGATTAGCGCTTCGGTAGTCAAGGGCATGGGAAAGAAGGGCCACCGTCTTTCCCATGAGACGTCCATTGATCCACTGACTGCTGTCCACGGTCACGATCCTCCTCTTCTTCGGTCACCTTCCATGGTCTATGTCTGGTCTATTGCAAAACGAATACCACTTCGCCTCACCTGCCCAAAATCGGCCTGGGCGAAAGGCAGGCGCGAGGCGCGCCGCCGGTTGCAGCCTCCGTGTTCCCATGCGTTCTGTCATGAATTTGACGATCCCCCGTCCTCATTCCTGTACCCCGCTCTCCTCCCCCTCCATTTCCTGCCGGTACTCATGGAGTTTGTTTCTGAGGGTGCGGACGCTGATCCCCAGGATCTCTGCCGCATGGGTTCTGTTTCCGTGGTGCTCATGAAGGGCCTGCTTGATCATCCTCTTTTCCAGCTCCCTCAGGGGCATCAGTGCCCATTTGTCCGGCGCGCCGCCCTCTGCCGTCTCGGGCACGGAAAGGCTTTCCAGGTCCGATCGGGTAATCCGTTCCCCTTCGGCCAGGAGGAGTGTCCTTTCCATGAGGTTTTCCAATTCCCTCACGTTCCCGGGCCACGCCCTCTTTTTCAGGAACTCCTCGCCGTCACGGGAGAGCTTCTTCACGGCCGTAGCGTTCAGTTGGGAGTGCTTTTTCAGAAAGAAACTCGCCAGGGGCAGGATGTCATCCGGCCTGTTGCGGAGGGGAGGGAGGTGTATGGGGACAACACTGAGTCGATAGAACAGATCCAGCCGGAAACTCCCCTTCTTCGTCTCCCCGTCCAGGTCGCGGTTGGTCGTGGCGATGACCCGTGTGTCAATGGGGATGGGGATCTCACCACCCACCCTGTCGATCTCCCTCTCCTGAAGGACCCTCAGAAGCTTGGCCTGGACCGATAGGGCCATCTCGCTGATTTCATCCAGGAGCAGGGTGCCGCCATGGGCCAGTTCGAACTTTCCCTTTTTCCGGGCCACCGCCCCTGTGAACGCCCCTCGCTCGTGCCCAAAGAGTTCACTCTCCAGAAGGTTCTCAGGAAGCGCCGCACAGTTGACGGCCACAAACGGTCCCTGCCGCCTCTCGCTGTTGTTGTGGACGTGCCGGGCAATCACCTCCTTCCCTGTCCCGCTTTCACCCTGGATCAGGATCGTGGCCCGGCTCGGCGCCACCTTTTCCGCCAATTCCAGGACCCTGCGCATCGACGGGTCAGCAGCCACCGGATACCCTGCACATTTGGTTGTCTCAGCCCCCCGGATGGCTGCAGGAGGCATCTTCACGGCGTTATGCTGGAGGGCCCCTACGAGGGTCCCCCACAGCCTTTCCGTGCTTACACCGTCAGGCACATAATCCAGCACGCCCATTCGCACGGCCTTTACGGCGTCTTCGATGGTGGGCTCATGGCTCACCAAAACGATCTGCAGATCCGGACACGCTTCCCTGACCGTCCTGAGGGTCGAAAAAACGGCCTCCGGTTCCCCGTCGATCTGTTCCACCCAGAGTCGGGGAGAAAGCCTCTGGATCCTGCTCACCATGTTTTCGTCCTTCTCAGCCAGAAGGACCCTGTAACCCATCTCCTCCAGCCTGCCCCACAGGTCGCTGGGCAGGCGGACATCGGTAGCCGTCCAGAGGATATTCTTGCTGTTTTGCTGGCTGTTTGTCCCCATTCCTGTCATCCACCCGGGAAAAATCAGAGGAACTCACTTCCGGCCTTCTGGCCGAGAGGGAGCCGTTTGAGCTGTTTCTCCAGACCCATGAGGCCGATCTTGATTTGGGCCTTCTGCTGGAACGCAGAATCTCCTTCTTCCGCGATTTCGCTCATGATGCGCTCCGCGGTCGCGTTCTCCCCCGTGCCGAGGAAGGAGAGGGCGAGGCGGTATTTGACTTCCCAGTAACCCTTCATTTCCGGTGCATAATCCAGATCCAAGCCCTGCTGGTAATACCGGACGGCCTCACGGTGTCTTCCTTCGCCGTGAAAGCTGTTCCCCATCTCCACCAGGGCCGATCGCAGCAGGTCTTTGCTTTCGACGTTCTTCTCGGCCAGGGCAATGCACCGGTTCAGGGACTCCCTCGCCTTCTCGTAACGGTTCTGGCGGTTCGATATGCTCCCCATGGAGAAATAGACCTGCGCCATCTCCCTGTCGGAGAGGAGCCTCTTTTCGCCCAGGAGGGTCTGATAGAGATCGAAGGCCCGCCTCAATTCCCCTTTTCGCTGAACCACGCCAGCCAGAAGGAGGGTCGCTTTCTGCTGCTCGACAGGAGCCAGTTTGTCCTTGTCCGTCTTCTCCAGGAAGGCCTTTGCGTTCTCATCGTCGCCCTGGGAAATGTAGCACGCCGCCAGGCTTGTCACATACTTTCCCCGAGAGACCGGATTCAGGTCTCGTTCGTTGATCTGGGAGAAGTGGAGCACCGCCTGCCTGAGCCGCTTCAGGTGGTGGAAGGCCTCGCCCACAAGCAGCACGGTCTCGGGATCGATGTTCCCGCTGAGGGGCGGCTCGGCGGACTGATAATAGGTGATGAGCTTTTCGTATTCCCCGGCGTCGAAATGGCGTCGGATCTCCTTCTCGGCGGAACGGAAGTAGAGCTGTTTAACCTCCCGCTGGATGTCTGCCTGAACCGGCTTTCCCATGAGCCTTTTGAGGGTCTCCATGGCCACGGTGTACTGCCCTTTTTTGTAGAACTTGGAGGCCATCTCCAGCAGGGCCAGATCCCCGATCGGCTTGTTGAGATTCTTCCGGTGGACCTCCTCGTAGGCGGTGACCCCGGAGGAATGCGCTGCGATGCGGAGTTTGGCGATGGAGGCCCCTTCGCTCTCCGGGTAGTACTCTGCGGCCATGCGGTAGAACTTCTCCGCCTCCTTCTCCCTGGACTGATGATAGTACGTATCGCCGATGTGGGAGAGCAGGAGATCACTGCTTTCGGGCTGGTGTCCCAGGTTGAGGGCCTTGAAATAGTATTCCCGGGCCGGATCGTAGTCCTTCCGGTAGAAGCAATTCCGCGCCCTCAGCAGAAGGTACTCCGGGTGTTCCAGGTAGAACTGAGGCTGCGAGGTCTCGATCTCCTTCAGCCGCTTTTCCGCCTCCTCATACATCCCCACGCTGTGAAAATAGGAGGCCATGCCGTAGCGGGCTTCCTCTGCTAAAGGCGAACCGGCGAAGCGTTCCATGACGGTCTTGAAGTCCGAGATCGCCTTTTCCACCTGATTCAAACGCAGGAAAATCTGCCCCCTCAGGATCAGGGCATGAGGAAGGGAGTCGGTCTCTCCATGGCGAGAGATCGCCATGGTCAGGTTTCCCACCGCCTCGTAATCGTTCCCCGCCAGCGCGTGGGCCTGGGATGTCTTCAGAAGGGCTTCGGGGACTCTCCTGGACCCTGGAAACCGGCTGATGGCGTCCTGGTAACTTTGGATGACCTTGGGGAGCAGGCCTCTTTCTCCCCTTTCCAGCAGGGCGAGCCGGCAGTCCCCTGCCAGGAAGGCCAAATCCTCCCCCAAACCGGATTCAGGGAATCTGCCCGTGAACTCGTCGATAAGGGCGGCCCCCTTTTCGTAATCCCTGATCTCCAGGGCCTGCTGGATCTTCCCGTAGAGGAAGGCCTCGGCCGTACTGAGCCCCTGAAGCCGTGACCCCCCGGGGATGGCATCCTGAAGAGAACTCCGGATCCTGGGGTCGATCCTGACCCTCACAGCCTTTTGGGCTGGCGGAGCGACTGGAGGATCCCCCTTCAGCTCGGGATTCGTCTCCCCCGCCTGGGCGATCTTCATCCTCACCTTGCTGGGAGCGTCCCCGGAACCGGGTCGCTCCGGTTCCACCTCCGAAGGGCTGACCGGCGCCGCCTTTGGCTCAGGCTCCGGGACCTTCCGCTCGTTGGCGTCGACGACCTGGGGCGTTTTCTCTTCCTCTTTCTCAGCCTCCGCCGCATCGAAACGCAACGCCGCGTCCGTCCCTTCCGCCTTCTGTTCAAAAAAATCCACGACCCACTTCCCTCCGTCCTTCAGCCAGAACATCCGGACACGGCTCAACGCCCCTTCGGGCTCGATCCTGATCTCCGATGTATCCCCCTTCCGGGTGAGCGCGACTTTCCTGAGCCTGCTCATGGGACCATACTCTCCGCCCTTTGGGTCTTTCGGTATGGCGCCCAGTCGCAGGCTGAATGCGCGGCCTTCCCCGGACGCCCATTCCCACGCGGGTTTTTCACTGACATCCGCGACCATCCGCGTGAGACCATCCTGGACACCGAAGCGGAGACCCTTGAGAGAGGCCGGCTTCGAGGCCTTTCGCGCCTTCCGTTCCGGTTCCCCGGTCAGGCCCACGGAGATCAGGAGCACCTTCTCCTTCGAATGCCAGGAGCACTCGATCTCCCTGGGGGATCCCTTCAGATGAAGGGCCATGTCGATGAGAGTGGAGGGTTTGTCCCCTTCGAGGGTCAGGGACGTGCCTTGTGCGGCAATCGCCCTGGAGAGTCGTGGCCCCGACTCGGCGTCCTGAATGACGAGGCGAACCTGGTTTTCCTTACCGGAGCGCAGGCTGTAGCGAGGCTCACGCTCCATCAGCAGGGCAAGCGTGGTCCGGTCCGGCCCCGTGCCGGTCACCTTGAGATCCATCACCCTGTTGGCGGCCATGGCCGCAGGGGGGAGGCACAGGCCTGCCAGGAACAGGACGGAAAAAAGCAACAGCCTTGGAAGATCCGAACGGATCATTCTCATTTCTTCCTGGGCTCCAGTATCTGTATGAGCCGCTCCTGATTCTTCAGGATCTGGAGGTTGG
>JAFGPH010000688.1 GCA_016926135.1 Deltaproteobacteria bacterium | reverse complement strand
GTCGCCCACTATGAGCAGGAGCTGATGTCTTTGCGTTCCACCCGGCACACCCTGGAGAGCATTGCCGGAAAGTCGCGGGCGATTCAATCCCTCAAGAGAGAGGCATTGAGGGCGGCCGGCAACCAGCTTCCCGTCCTGATCACAGGCGAGAGCGGCACCGGAAAGGAGCTGTTCGCGCAGGGCATACATCACGCCAGCCCCCGCAGGCTCTATCCCTTTGTGCGGATCAACTGCGCGGCCATACCCAAAGACCTGCTGGAGTCCGAGCTCTTCGGCTACGAGAAAGGGGCCTTCACAGGCGCCAGGTCTGAAGGCAAGCCCGGGAAGTTCGAACTGGCCAGGCTCGGGACCGCCTTCCTGGATGAGATCGGAGACCTTCCCCTTTCCATGCAGCCGAAACTGCTCAGGGTCCTGGAGGAGAAGGAGTTCGAGCGGGTGGGCGGAACGTCCGTGATCCGCTCGGATTTCCGTATCATCACCGCCACCAACCAGAACCTGGAAGAGATGCTGGCGGAACGCCGTTTCCGGAAAGACCTATTCTACAGGCTGGACGTGATCCCCCTGCACATTCCCCCGCTCAGGGACCGACGCGAGGACATCCTCCCCACCGCGGAACAACTCCTCGATCAGATAGCCGCCGAGGCCTCCCTGCCCGAGATGCACCTCTCCCGGGAAGCCCAGGATGCCCTCCTGCATTACGACTGGCCTGGAAACGTGCGTGAACTCTCGAATGTGCTGGAACGGGCGCTCTCTTCCCTGGAGGGGGACACCATCCACCCGCATGACCTGCCCTTCTACCTCTCCCGCACCCGTAAGAGCTCTTCCCTGCCGGGCAAGGCTTCTTTGAAGGATGCGCAGGGAAGGGCCGAGAGGGAAGCGATTCGTTACGCCCTGGCAGCGAGCAAGAACAACAAGGCCGGGGCCGCCAGGATGCTTGGCATTCACCGGACCCTGCTCTACAAAAAGA
The DNA here is from genome assembly GCA_016926135.1 of Deltaproteobacteria bacterium. The sequence continues at coordinate 3,102 of JAFGPH010000688.1, read as the reverse complement.
TCAGGAAATACGGGATCTCCGTGAAACAGGAGACAGGGGTGACGAGTCCGGAGTCGGCATGAGGACCCGAGACCGGTGCAAAGGTTCCGGGTTCAAAGTTCATGGGCGATGCCAAATGCTCAATGATCAATGATCAACGCTTCAGTCCTTCCCCAGGGCCTTGCGGGCATCCGCGCTGCTCTCGAAGATGTAGGGCGCCACGTCCCGTTTCTTCAGGGCGTCGCCCAGTTTCATGCGCAGGAAGGCGCTCGTGGTATACCTGCTCACACCCGTGTAGTACTTGTCCACGACATACTTCACCATCTCGGTGTATTCATCCACCAGTTCCGGCAAGAGGGTGAAGTTATCATAGTTGACGATGGTATAGACCTTCCTGCCCAGCGGTGAAAGGATCCTTTCCACGGCATCGCTGATTTCCTTTACGTCTTCGGAGGTCTTGACGGAATATCCCTCGAAGTTCACGAAGAACAGGTTCTCTACCGGATCATAGGTGAGCCTCTCTTCCAGGGAAAGACTCAGAAGGTCTTTCTGCAGTTCCATGGCCCCTGCCCGGAAGATTCTCTCGTCCATGGGGCGCGGTGTGCCTCTGATCACGGGCTTGAAGTCCATGAGGGCCAGGATGTCCCTTTCAAGGTCCACCCCCGGCGCGATCTCGACCAGATCCATCCCTTCCTCGCTCAGCAAGAAGACACACCGCTCGGTCACATACAATACGGGTTGTTTCTTCCACCGGGCGTACTTGCCGCTGAAGGTGACGTGCTCCACCCGGTCGACGAACTTCCTGTGTCTTCCCTCCTGGTCGATCCTCAGCTTCCCCTCTTCCACGGAGAGTTTCAATCCGCCGGCGGTAAAGGTCCCCATGAAAACCACCTTCTTGGCGTTCTGGCTGATATTGATGAAACCCCCGGCGCCGGCCAGCTTGGATCCGAATTTGCTGACATTCACGTTCCCTTCCCCGTCCGCCTCGGCCATTCCCAGGCACGTGAGATCCAGGCCTCCCCCGTCGTAGAAGTCGAACTGGTAGGCCATATCGATGAGCGCCTCCGTGTTCGTGGCGGCGCCGAAGTTGAGCCCCCCTGCCGGTAATCCACCGATGACCCCCGGCTCTGCCGTGAGGGTGATGTAGTCGAGAATCTTCTCCTCGTTGGCCACGGTTGAAACACCCTCAGGCATGCCGATCCCCAGGTTCACCACGCTGTTGGCCTTGAGCTCAAAGGCGGCCCTTCGGGCAATGATCTTCCTGTCGCTCATCTCCATGGGCGGCAGGGAGTGAACGGGGATGCGGGTCTCGCCGCTGAAGGAGGGGTTGTAGACCTCGGCAAAGGTCTGCCAGTGAAATTCCGGCCTTGCCACCACCACGCAGTCCACCATGATGCCCGGGATCTTCACGTCCCTGGACTTAAGGGTACGGCGATCGGCGATCCTCTCCACCTGGACAATCACGAACCCATTGGAGTTCTTCGCCGCCATGGCCATAGACAGGCTGTCCAGCGTAAGGGCCTCCCTCTCCATCGTGATGTTGCCGTCCGTATCCGCCGTGGTTCCACGCAGGATGGCCACGTGGACAGGCATGGTCCTGTAAGCAAGGTATTCCTTGCCGTCAAAGTCCATTAATTCCACGATGTCATCGGTGGTGATTTCGTTGATCTTGCCCCCTCCGTGACGAGGGTCCACAAAGGTGCCCAGGCCCACCGTCGTGATGGTCCGGGGCTTGTGGGCGGCAATGTCCCTGAACATGTGGGAGATCACGCCCTGGGGCAGATTATAGGCCTCGACCTTCTTGTCGAAGGCGAGCTTCTGGAGCTTGGGCGCCAGACCCCAGTGCCCTCCCACGACCCTTTTGACCAGGCCCTCGTGAGCCAGGTGGTTCAGCCCCCGTTCTCCTCCGTCCCCCTGCCCTGCCGCATAGAGAAGGGTGAGGTTCCTCGGCTGAGCGGTCCTCAGGAACCGCTCTTCCAGCTTGAGGGCGATCTCCTCGGCAAAACCGGTTCCCACGAAACCTCCGGTCGCCACCAGGTCGCCGTCCCGGATAACCCGTACCGCCTCCTCGGCCGAGACGATCTTGCCCTTTCTCGCCCGCTGGGGGGGCAGGGACGACAGCATGGGATGGGTGGTCCCTGAGATCATCTTTTCATCTGCCATGGCACACCTCGAACGGACTCATGACTTCAACGGTTGGGGGGGGCTGACCAGGGCCTCGCCGTCCAGGACGGTGATCCCATCCTGATTGACGCACTTCGTCCTCACCCTGATCCTTTTTGCCTCCCTCATGATCGCCGCCACCTCCACGGAGGCGGTGATCGTGTCCCCGATCCGGACCGCCGCCAGGAAATTCAAATCCTGCCGGATATAGATGGTTCCCGGGCCGGGCAGCTTGTTCCCGAGCACGCCGGAGATGAGCCCGGCCAGCAGCATCCCATGGGCAATGCGGGTCTTGAAGAAAGTCTTCTTTGCGTATTCCTCGTTGACGTGGGCCGGGTTCAGGTCGCCGGTCACACCGGCATAGAGATACACATCCGACTCGGAGATGGTTTTGGTGAATTCCGCCGCATCCCCCACCGCGAGTTCATCAATGGTCTTGCCGATCATGGCTCAATCCTCACGGAGTTCCTTGATGTCCGCGTAGTAGTCCAGGGATTCCGGGTTCCTCAAGGCGTCCTTGTTCAGGACGGCCTGGCCCCGGATCACCTTCTTCACGGCCAGTTCCACCTTCTTCATGTTCAGGGTGTAGGGAACATCCGGCACGGCAATGATCTTTGCCGGCACGTGCCGCGGCGAGGCATTGGTCCTCAGGATAACCCTGATCCTGTTCTTCAGTTCCTCGGTCAATTCCTGCCCCTGGGCCATCTTCACGAAGAGGAGCACCCGAACATCGCCCTTCCAGTCCTGGCCCACTACCAGACTGTCCTCGATCTCGGAAATGGCCTCCACCTGGCGATAGATCTCGGCGGTTCCGATTCGGACCCCTCCCGGGTTAAGCGTCGCATCCGACCTTCCGTAGATGACCACCCCGCCGCGATCATTGATCTCGACAAAGTCACCGTGTCTCCAGACACCCGGGTACACGTCGAAGTAGGCGTTGTGGTATTTCTCGCCGTCCGG
>JAFGPH010000132.1 GCA_016926135.1 Deltaproteobacteria bacterium | reverse complement strand
TGATATCCCGGCAGGGAGCCCTGTTTCTGCCGAGGGTCCTCAGGGCCCGGATGCGCCGGGCGCCCGCCACCACGTCCAGGCCCCCCCTGGAATTCCCGGCAACTAGGGGCGGGTTCAGGAGCCCCACCGCCTCGATGGAACGGACAAGTGCCGCATTGTCCCCGCCGAAGCTCATGGCATAGGGGCCGGGTCCCTGCCCGATCCGGTCCAGATCCAGGACAACCGGTTCTCCCCCTGTAAGATCCATCTCCACCATCTCGATCCCTTCCCTCCGGAAATGCTGAAACAGGCAGGCGCCCTCCCCTGTCCTGGATGCGGAAGAGTGGGGCACCGGAAATCCCGCCTGGCAGGAGAAGGTACACGGGAATCGAAGGGAAAGCAACCCGTAGAGCCACCGGAGGCGGAAATCCGTCTATGAATGTGCCCTATTTTCTTTGCAGGCTTCCGTAAGGGTTGGGACAGGGGTTGTAGGTAGGAGAGTCACGGAAGGTCGAGCCTGCGGTAGATGTCTCTCCGATGACCCACTCGAACAATCTCAATAGCCATCTGAGACTCTTTCACGGAATAGACAACCCGATAATCACCTATCCGGTAAAACCTTCAGGCATCATACACCCCCGAATCCCGATTGGCAACAGGGTGGGAATCCATCGGCTTCCACTCGACGAATTCCGGAGGAGGAAGACGGAGAATCTCCTCACCCATCATTTGGATTGTCCCTGGCTTCCAGACCAGAATTCTAGGGCGTCTTCTCCTGATCCATACCCGCACCCCTCACCTGGGCTCAACGCCCTCGATCCGGATCTCTGCGTTGAACCGCTCCTGTGCAATCCTGAGAAGGATCCGCCTGTGACAGGCCTTTTGCGGACCCTCGTAACAGACCAGGTAGAGGTCCTGATTTCGGGAACGGGTGCAGATCCCTTCCAGCTTTTCCAGGGCCTCGGGGCTTCCCAGGATCCCTTCCCGGAACCGTCGTTCGTAGTCGCACTCGATAAAGGCCCGGTTGTGGGCCTCTGCACTGCCCTTGCCGGATTTTTTCTCGAGCAGATCCTTTCTCTGATCGAAGTCGCGGTAGAGATCATCAGAGGGGGCGAGTTCTTTGTTGCCCCTTTTCCGGGCAACAAAGATGCACTGTTCCCTTGGTATTTTTTCCTTTACCGTCTGCGACAGCCCTGCTTCTCTTAGCATGGAAACCTCCTGGGTGATCGGTTTAACGATGGGAAAATCTTGCTTCCAGCGCCGTGATTCTCTTCTGCTGAACAGCAATCGGATCGGCCTGCTCCCTGATAAGCGCATACAATTCCTGAACGGCCGCAATGCAGATCCCGGCTACATCAAACAATACCATCCCTCAGCAATGTGTGCTACACTCTCCTTCATATACCCGGAGGAGGTTCGTCCATGACCGAGGAAAGGAGCCACGTGATGGTGACCATTTCGGGTCGCGATCGGCCCGGAATCACGGCCGCCCTGACCCGGGTCCTGGTGACCCACCAGGTCGAAATCCTCGACATCGAGCAGTCGTCCCTCCAGAACCTGCTGGGGCTGTATTTTCTCCTGGACCTGAGCCGTTCGTCCAGGGGGCCGGACAGCGTCATCAAGGATCTTCTCTTTGAGGCGAGCAAACTGGGGCTCAATCTCCACTTCAACCTCTTTTCTCCGGGCGAACTGCAGCCCATGAATCACAAGAACCTCTACGTGTTGACCCATTTCGGAGGCACACAGGCCCTGGCGGAGCTCGCCCGGGTCCTGGAACAGGAAAACGCCAACATCGAAACCATCTCCACCGCGACCCACCACGGTGTTCGTTCCATGGAGATGGTCGTCAACGCCGCCCTGGCCTCCAGCCCGGCCCGTCTGAAAAATGCCCTGATGCTCAAGAGCCGGGAGTTGCAGGTGGACCTGGCCGTTCAGAAGATGGAGGCCTACCGGAAGAACAAGCGCCTGATCTTCTTCGACGTGGACAGCACCCTGGTGGATATGGAGATCATCGATGAAATGGCCCGCAGCGCCGGCGTGTTCCGGGAAGTGGCCCGGATCACCGAAAAGGCCATGCGGGGGGATTTCGACTTCGAAGAGAGCCTGGTTCAGCGGGTGGCCCTCCTGAAGGGGCTGGGCGTGGATCAACTGGACAGGATCCTGCTCCGGGTGCCCCTGTCCGACGGGATCGAAGAGCTGGCCACCACCCTCAAATGGCTGGGCTACAAGCTTGGCATCGTCACCGGGGGTTTCGATTTCTTTGCGACGCATCTCCAGAAGAGGCTGGGCTTCGACTTCGTCCACGCCAACCGCCTGGAGATCCGGGAGGGCCGGCTCACGGGCAGGGTCGCGGGTCGGGTGATCGACGCCAATCAGAAGGCCATGATCGTCAGCCAGGTCTCCTGTGACCTGGGCATCCCTATGGACCAGATCGTGGTCGTGGGCGACGGGGCAAACGACGCCCTCATGCTGGGGCAGGCCGGGCTCGCCATCGCCTACAACGCCAAGAGACGCCTGGAGAGCGTGGCAAGCGCCTCTCTCGGCAAGTCGCGGATGGGGCACATCTTTCACCTCCTGGGAATCACCGAAGAGGACATCCAGGAGGCCATGTCCTGCAAGCAACCCTCCTCCTGAACAAGATCAGAATCGGACTCACGGGTCTTGAATCTTGAATCCTCAATCAGGAAAGGATCTCCCGAGCCATCTTCCTTGCCTCTTCCTGTTGTTCGGGTCCCAGGTCTTCAGGAACAGTGCAGAAGGGTATGACGTATTTACACAGGACCTTGCACCTGGCATATCCGTTTACCCGATTGAACATCTTCTGGATGAGATCGGCATTTTCCTCCACGGGTCCGGCACAGGTGACCAGCAGGGCAGTGCGCTTTCCTTCCACCAGGGACCGGAAGTCTTCCGTGCCGTATCCCTTGACCAGACAGTACTGCCGATCGATCAGGGTCTTCATCTGGGAGGTGAAACCCCAGCAATAGAGGGGTGTGGCGTACACCACCCTGTCGGCCTCGATGATCTTTCTGAGCACCGAGTCCGTGTCGTCCTTCTGGACGCACCCGGGTTCCTCCAGGTTCTTCTGGCAGGTCCCGCAACCCAGACATCCGTGAATCTCATAATCCGACAGCACCACGCGTTCCAGTTCGTGCCCGCCTTTTGCAAGCTCCTCCTCGACCCATCCCAGCACCTTTGCCGTGTTGCCCCTCTTCCGGGGACTGCCCATCAGGCTGAGAATTTTCATGCCGACTCCTTTCAAGTACAATCCAGATCATCGTCCCCTGAATGGTCCCTACCCAACGCCCAATTCATCCAGCAGTTGGACAACCCTCAGGGACTCGGCCATCCCCGTGGTCCCCCTCATACTTACCACAACCCTGATGGTCTCCAGGATCTCTTCTCGGGTGGCCCCCCGGTCCAAGGCGTACATGGTCTGGCCCAGAATGCAGTTCCTGCAGCCGGCCCCCAGGGCGATGGCCAGTGCCATAAGTCTTTTCACCTTGGAATCCAGGGCACCGTCTTTGTACGCAATATCGGTCTGCTCCCTCACCGCGCCCAGCACAGCAGGGAGCAATTCCGCGAACCTTTCCAGATGTTTCATCCGGTTCTCATTGAGTTCCTTTTGACTTTCCGTCATGTCGCTCTCCTTTCACATAGGGTTTTGACCGCTTTCATATACGCCTCCAGGCCCCTCATGAAGATGTCGTTGTGGTTTGCCCCGGGGATCTTGAGAAGGGTCTTGTCCGAAGAGGGACAGGCATCAAAGAGGGCCTGGCCGTCCGAAAAGGGAATCAGGTGGTCGAATTCGGCATGGATGACCAGGGCCGGCTTGTCCCAGGTTCGCATCTTTTCGAGATTTCGGAATCCGTATTCCTCCCGGAAACC
>JAFGPH010000687.1 GCA_016926135.1 Deltaproteobacteria bacterium | reverse complement strand
GATCCAACTACTTGAAGCTAGGCAATTTAATCCCTTTTGGAGAAAGGGATGTGCTCAGATTCCAAAGCGCGAAAATCGGTGTTCAAGATCTACCCGCAGCACATCCCCTTGTTCCCACTCAAAGGTAATTGACCATGGTCCGTTTACATGGATACTGTGACGTTTGGGCACCCCTCGAAGGCCATGGAAATTGAATCCAGGGACGTTCAGATCCGTCAGTGACTCTGCTTGATCTAATGCCTCCAGGCGACGCAGACACCGTGATTGTAAGTCCTGCCGCACCCAGCGGGTACTTCCGCGTTCGAATAACTCAGCAAGCCCCTTGTCCCTGAAGGTTTTGATCATGTGATAAATTGTATCAGGATTTGTTACACTGTCAACACATTTGTTACAGTCTCTTGCGTGCCAGACTTGATCCAGGTCTCACTTCTTGCGCAAACATCGTCGAATGAAAAAATAGGTTTTCTGTCAATGGGATATTGACAGGGTATACGGAGGTTGTTATTATGGTTCCATTCTCGTGAGCCTTGCCGAGGAAGATCGGCTTTCCCATGGGCTCTCGGGCCGATCTCAGGCTTCGGAGGATGGCCGGGGACCTGGAAGCACGCAAATGGGGCTGTAGCTCAGTTGGGAGAGCGCTTGAATGGCATTCAAGAGGTCGTCGGTTCGATCCCGTCCAGCTCCACCAGAAAGATGAAACCGAAGAGCAGATCAGGAACGCGCTGATCTGCTCTTTTTTTTGAACCCCTTCGCCTGCGGGAAAGCCCTGTTCATCCACCCTGCAGCAGATTAGAGGAGGCGCAGCCGATGAGGATCGACGTGCACAACCACTACTATCCCGAGGGCTTTCTGAAGCAACTGGAAAAAGACGGATCTTCCGCGGGCGTCACGGTGGAAAAGGATGAGTGGGGCCGCCGGATCCTGGTCCAGCAGGGCACCCGCGTGGTTACCCTCACCCCGCCCATGATCCACATCGAGGAGCGGCTCGCCGACATGGAAAAGGCGGGATTCGACGCGCAGATCCTGACGCTTTCCATCCCCAGCGTGGACATCTTTCCCGTGGAGGTCGGTGAATCCCTTGCCCGGGTGGTGAACGACGAGACCGCGGAGATCTGCCGCCGCTACCCCGGCCGCTTCAGGGGCTTTGCCACGCTGCCGTTTCTGGATCCCGAGCGCACGGTGCGGGAGCTGGAGCGCTGTGTGGAGAAACTGGGCTTCCGCGGGGCCTGCATCGGGAGCAACATCAACGGCATGCCCCTGGATGACCGGCGACTGGACCCCTTCTACGAGCGCATCAGCCGCTACGATCTGCCCATCCACATCCACCCCCGGGCGCCCAGGGACCGGGAATCCTACAGGGACTATCGGCTGGGCCCCATGATCGGCTTCGAGGTGGAGCTCTGCATCGCGGTGGTGCGGCTGGTCATGGGAGGCGTGCTGGAGAGATTCCCGAACCTGAAATTCATCGTGGCCCATCTCGGGGGCGCTATCCCCTACCTGGCCGAGCGGGTGCAAAACTGCTACGAGGCCTACCCGGAGTGCCAGAAAAACATCACACGGCCGGCCAAGGACTACCTCCGGAAGTTCTACTACGACACCGTGAGCTTCTTCGAGCCTGCGCTCCTGTGCGCCTATGCCTTCGTGGGGGCGGAGCACATGGTGCTGGGATCCGACTACCCCCATGTGATCGGCGACATCCGGGAAGCCGTCACCTCGATCGAGTCCCTTCCCATCCCCGAAGCGGACAAGGAGAAGATCTTCTCCGGGAACATCCTCCGGCTGATGCAGGAGTGAAAAAGGCGCAAGGTTCAAGGTGCAAGGTTCAAGGGACAGGTGGGCTATTTCCCTTTGGACCTTGGACCCTGGACCCTGCTCAGAGGTCCCCCGTCCCAGGTCCCTACGGCTCCGCTCGTTTCGTGCACGTGCTCGTGGCTCGTGCTCGTCTTCCGTACACGTACACGCTACACGTTCACGGTTCTTATGACCCTGGACCTTCTTTCCGTGCCCGTGCTCGTGATTCGTGTTCGTGATTCCCTGGGCCTTGGACCCTGGACCTCAGACCCCGGACCGACTCACTTCTTCCCCCTCCTGAACTGCAGAAACAGAGTCATTCCCACGCAGGCCAGGCCCAGCACATCCGTAACCCACCCGGGCTTGATGAGGAGGAAGGAGGCGGCCAACAGCAGCAGCCGTTCCGGAAGCACCGCATCCCGGATGAAGAAACCGATGATGCCTGCGCCCAGGCAAATCACCCCCAGGGTCGCGGTCGCGAAGGCCAGAAGGATCTCGTGCCAGGCCCCCGCGAAAAGGAGAGGAGGGTTGTAGATAAACATGTAGGGAAGCAGGAACCCTGCCAGCGCAAAGGTCCACGCAACCCAGCCTGTTTTCATCGGATCGGACTTGGCAATCGCCGCTCCCGCGTAGGATGCGAAGGCGACCGGCGGGGTGACCATGCAAAGCATTCCGAAGTAGTAAATGAACAGGTGCGAAGCCATCGGCGTTGCCCCCAGGTTGACCAGGGAGGGACCCACGGTGGAGGCCAGCAGCACGTAGCAGACCACCGTGGGGAGTCCCATGCCGAACAGCATGGAGGCCAGCATCACCACAGGGAGGGCCACAACCAGAGACCCGGCGGAGAGAGTGACCACCAGCGTGGTGATCTTGCTCCCCATTCCGGTGAGGAGGACCACGCCGATCACGATGCCTGCTATGGCGCACGCAGTGGAGACCATCACAGAACCCATGCCCGTCTCTGCCAGGGCCTTCAGGATCCTGGCGGGGGTCATCCGGGTTTCCTTCTTGAACCAGCTTGTCACCACGGTGGCGAGAAGCGCATACAGGACCGCCACGCGGGGCGAGTATCCGAGGACCATGACGAAGATGAGGAGCAGGAGGGGGATGCTGAACATCCACCTCTCCCGAAAGACGTCCCGGATCCTGGGGAGTTCCTCCTCCGGCATGCCGCGAATCCCGATCTTCAGGGAATAGAAGTGAACCACGCTGAAAATCGCAAGGTAATAGACGATAGCCGGGATGAGCGCCGCCTTGCAGACATCCAGGTAGGGCACCCCCAGGAACTCGGCCATCACAAAGGCCGCCGCCCCCATCACCGGAGGCATGAGGGCGCCCCCCGAGGAGGCCGTGGCCTCCACGGCACCGGCCACGTGTGGTTCGAACCCGATCCGCTTCATGAGGGGGATGGTGAAGGTGCCGGTTGTCACGGTGTTGGCCACGGCACTTCCGGAAATGCTCCCCATCAGACCGCTGGAGACGACCGCCACCTTGGCGGGTCCCCCTCTCAGCCTGCCGAAGAGAGCGGTAGCCAGATCGATGAAGAACTCCGTGCCGCCGCTCATACCGAAGAAGGCCCCGAAGGCGATGAACAGGAAGATAAACTGGCACATCACATTCAGGGCCACCCCGTAAACACCGTTCTTGGTCATGAAAAAGGTGGTGGTGATTCTCTCGATCCCATAGCCCCTGTGGGAAAGGGGCGGGGGCAAAAGGTGCCCGAAGAAGGTGTAAAGAAGAAATACGGCTGCAATGATGACCAGTGCCAGTCCGGCGGCGCGGCGTGCCCCTTCGAAGACAAGAAGGATCAGCACGGCCCCGCCCACCACATCCCATTGGGTTGGAACGCCTACCCGAAAGATGAAATCCCAATAGTCAACACATACATAAATGGCGATAGCAAAACCGAGGGCGCCCAGGAGAAGGTCGATACCCAGCAAGAGCAGGGAATCGGGCTTCCCGGGGTTTAGAGGATAATGAAGGAAGGCCAGGGCCAAAGTGAACCCGAGGAAAATACTCAATTGCTGAAGTTCCTGAACCCTCAGGGTGGCCATGGAATAAATCACGAACCCTGAAAACAGGATCGCCAGCCAGCGCTTCAGAATGGTCCTCAGGGAGGGCTTTTTCCCCCCTCCGTCTTTTCCTTCTTCCATCAACCCCAACTCCCGGAGAAGCCTACTTCTTCCAGAGCCCCTTTTCCTTAAAGTACTTGATTGCTCCTGGATGAACCGGATTACCCAGTTCCGTGGCGGTCCACTGGGGAGTAATGGCCTTGGCGGGCGCATAGATGTTGGCCATGCAGCCCAGATTCTCCACAACGGCCTTGGTGAGCTTGTAGGCCATTTCCTCGCTCAGGTCCTTTGAACAGATCAGCTGGATACCGTTATCCGCCGTGAGCACCGGATAACCCACCCCTTTGAAGTGATTGGCCGGGTACGTGTACTCCCCATAGTAGGGGTGCTTTGCCAGGAATGCATCCAGGGTTTTCTTTTCCCAACTGAGGGGCCGGATCCTGTGGGTGGTGGCCACCATGTGGGCCAGTTCTTCGGTCAGGAAGGAAACCTCCACGGCCCCGTCCTTCAAGGCCTCTGCCATCTCGCCGGCGCCCATGAAAAAGGGTTTGATGTCCTTTCGGTAGTCCATCCCGTAGGCATCCAGTTGGGTTCTGGCAATGACCCCCAGCCCCCCCGAGGCGGGACCTACGGCCACCTTGTGCCCTTTCATCTCCGAGATGTTTTTGATGCCGGACTTCTCGAGAACCACCCAGATGTTGCCGTTGGGAAGGAGTCTCACAACGGCGTAGAAGTCGATGGGCTTGTCTTTGAAAGGGCCGGTGCCCTTCCTCGCGTTGTAACCGATCTGAGGTGTGATCAGGGCGAGTTCCATCTTCTTCTGGTCGACGAGGCGAAGGTTTTCCGTTGAGCCCTGCGTAAACTCGGCCGTGATGTTCATTTCCGGCAATGCCTTGTTGACGCACTGTGCCAGGGCGCTTCCGATGTTGTTGAAGATTCCGCCCACGGTTGCCGTGCCCATGGACATCTGCTTGACCTGACCATAGGCCGAATCCGCCGGCAGGATGATCGCTTGGAAGGACAGGGAAAAGAAAAACAGGAACAGAACCCCAGACAGTGTCTTTAAAGCCCTAGATGTCATCTCTCAGCCTCCTTCTTCTTGGATGTTGCGGTTTTCGGGTCATCTGCCGAAGGCATCAACTTCCATTGCCGGTCCACCACCCCCTTTCACAAGATTCGGCTTTTACCTCTCTGAACCTTGGACCTTGGACCCTGGACCTTCTTAACGTGCCCGTGCTCGTGCTCGTGATTCGTGTTCGTGATTCCCTGGACCCTGAACCCTGCCTCATGACGGCGACTGCCCTGTAAACGGGTGCTCATGATCAAAGGGCCGATCTCCGATCCCTGGTCGGGGTCTTAAGCCCCTTCCCCGGCCCGGAGTTCTGGCGAAAACCGGGAGTGAGTCTAGGTCAGCTTGAGGAGTCGCCTGGCATTGCCCTCGAAGATGGCCTTCCGGTCTTCGGGGCTGATGTCGAGGCTGTTCAGGATCTCAATGGTCCAGCGAATATAGGCCGAGCCTTTTTCCGGATCGAAGGGAGAGTCGGAGGCGAACAGCACCCTGTCCGCGCCGAAAAACTTCAGGCCGCAGACCGTGCCCTCTTTTGCCCCGAAAAGCGCCGTGTCCGCATAGAACATGTGGAAATAATCCAGGGGCCGCTTCCTGAGCCTTTTGAGGACCAGGCTGTAATCCTCGTCGGAGGTGCGGGTGCCCAGTTGGTCCCAACCCGGGCCGACCCTGCCTTCAAAATAGGGAATCATGGCCCCCAGGTGGTGCGTGATGATCTTGATGTCCGGGTGCTTGTCGAAGAGCCCGGCAAAGACCAGGTGGGCCATGGCCGCGCTCGACTCGTAGGGCCACCCCAGGGTCCACCAGATCTCATAGTGGCTCTTGGGCTCACCCTTGTAGTCGGGAAAGTCGGCACCCCGGGCCGGGTGCATCCACACGGGCCGGTCCAGCTCGGCCATGAGATCGAAGAGCGGCATGGTTTCGGGTCTGTCCAGGGGCCGGCCCAGGACGTTCGTGAAGATCTGGACCCCCACCGCACCCAGCTCCTTCACGGCCCGGTTCGCCTCGGCCAGGAGCCCGTCGGGATCGTTCATGGGCAGGGACGCGACAAAGCCCGGAAAACGGGCGGGATACTTCCGCACCAGCTCCGCCATGCCGTCATTGGCCATCCTGGCCATTTCGGTTGAAACCGGGGGCGGTCCGAATACCTCGATCGGCGGGGCCCCCAGACAGATGACCTGGACATAGTCATCGAACCGGTCCATGATCCGGAAACGCTCATCCAGATCCACAATGCACGGGATGGCCCTCACCCGCTTGTGCATGTCTTTGCCGTTCGGCGCGACCTCGACCATTCGATCGAAGTACTTCCTGGGGAAGATGTGATTAAAGATGTCGATCTTCATAGGCACCCCTTTCTGTGATTCGGTGTTTGAGGTTGAGAGATCAAAGGCAGAGCATCTCGGGGCCGAAGCGTATGGAGACCGCCTGTTCCGGGCAATCCAGGCGGCACGATCCACAGTGCCAGCATTCCTCGGGATAGCGAACTTCCGGCTTCCCTCTTTCCGGATCGAAAAAAATCACATCCAGAGGACAATGCGCGTCGCAGGTCCCGCATCCGACGCACTTTTCCAGATCGATTACAGGGGGCATGGCGAACTCTCCTCGACCCGCTTACCCATGGGGCGTTTCACAGGTTCTCCATCCTCTCGACAAAGGGCTATTTCGCCCATCTCTCGACGGCTCGAGAGGACCGTCTGCATCCGGAGAAACCTGAAACGCTACGGAGCAGGGATCCTGTCATATTCCAGTTTCCGGAAGGAGGTCTTGATTCCTCCCTCCAGCTTCCTCACCACAATCTGGCCCTCGAACTCCTCCCGGGTCTCCGGATGATCCACCCGGTTGTGGAAGATCCCGAATCGCGTTTCCTCTCGGGCCAGGGATGCCGTACACAGGATCTTCGCCACCTGCAGGATCTCGCGGCTTTCGAGCAGGCGCATGAGCTCGTGGGGATTCCGGGCCGTGATCCTGCCGTAGTGACTCTCCAGCCCCTCCAGCTTCTCCAGGGCCTTCCGGAGGCTCTTTTCACTCCGGGCCGGACCGGCGTTGACCCAGAGGATCTGCCGGATGGTGTCTTCGAAACTCCGATGGGAGACCCCTCCGACCCCCCGGAGGGGCGCGAAGGTCTTCTCCTGAACCTCCCTCACCTGCGAGGGCCGGATGTCTCCAAGCTTTGCTTCCGCGGCGTATCTGCCGGCCATCCTGCCTGCGCGATACCCCCCGGTGGTGCAGAGGTGAACGCACCGCATCTGGTCCGTGCAGTCCCCTGCGGCAAAAAGACCGGGAAGCGTGGACATCGCCTGCTCGTCGATCAGGACGCCGCTTCCGCAGATTTCCGAAGGGCCCGACTGCATCCCCTCCGACGCCATGATCTCGAGAGGGTCTTTGGAGAGGTCGAGTCCCTTCTGTTCGATGAAATCGGGGAGGGTGTCCTTGTCGTACCCCAGGGTCTTCTTCAGATGGGCCATATCCCCGGGGGAGAGATGACGACAGTCCACATAAACGGGGCCTCTCCCGTCCTGGACCTCTCTCAGAACCGCTTCGACGAGTTTGTACCGGGGCGCCTTGTTGCCCGCGGGATGATAGCGGGACATGAACTCTTCTCCGGCCGCATTCACGAAGCGGCCGCCCATCCCGGTCAGGGCGTTCAGGCCGGCGGCGCTGAACCCCCTGGGAACCACCGTCATCCGCATGACCTCCATGTTGGCCAGATCCGCACCGGCGTGGAAGGCCATGGTCTGGGCAGCCCCCGTGTCCGCCGGGCACTGCCAGGTATTGAAGGGCATGCCGGTGGGATTCTGGTAAATCCGATTGGTGTTGCCCGTGGCCAGCAGGATGCTTTTGGCCCTGATCGTGTAAAACGTCCCGTTTCGGATATGGAATCCGCAGGCCCCGACCACCCCGCGATCGCCCGCGAGGAGTCCTGTGACGGCGCACTTCTCCAGGGTCCTGCATCCCAGTCTCCGGGCCTCTTTCGCCAGAGCAGGCTTGAGGTGCTTGCCGTTGAAGTTGATCCAGTAAGGCCCCGGCTGCCCGAGGGATCCGGTTCGATAGTAGGAGCCGTCGGACTGCCTCAGGCTGCAGCCGATCCTCTCCATCCTTTCGAGCGCCGCATCCAGCTCCTTGCAGAAAATCGCGTTCTGGACACCCAGGTTGACCATGCCCCGTGCGATTTTCCCGGCCCATTCCAGGTAGGCCTCACGGGTGTCCCAGGCAGCGGTATTGAGGTAGGCCATGAAGTGGTCCACACCGCCGGCAATGGCCCCGCAGCGTTCCAGAGACCCCTTGTCCGCAATCAGGACCCCGACCCCGGTCTCTGCGGCGCCGATCGCCGCATTGTTGCCTGCCAGCCCGCCGCCGACGATCAGCACGTCGGTTTCCACGACCTCCCCGAACTCTCGAACATCCTGCGCCATAAGGCCCCCTGCATCTCCAATGGTCAGGTCTGTAATGACTAGATTCCATGTACCTATCGAACCGCTCTCTTGTCAAACCCTTTTTGCACTGCACGAGATTATCCCTTGACTTAAAATTCCGGATTGATTATGTAAGATTCACCAGTAAGTGCTCCTTCCGAGAGCAGTCTTGCCGTTTAAGATCCCTTGAAATTCATTTTTGGGAGAGGATGTATGAACAAATCACAACTCATTGAGGCCCTTGCCAACGCGGAGAATCTACCACTGAAGAAGGCAGAGGAGGTCGTGAATACGGTTTTCGGGGATATGGAAAAGGCTCTGGCTGCAGGCGAAAGGGTAGAGATCAGAGGTTTCGGCAGCTTCAAGATCAAGAATTACGAGGGATACCAGGGCAGGAATCCCAAGACCGGCGAAGTGATCAACGTAGCTGCCAAAAAACTCCCTTTCTTCAAGGTCGGCAAGGAGCTCAAAGACAGGGTGGACATCTGACCGCCGTGACCCGAACCCCCGGTTCGAGAACCTGCCTTGGCTGTGCTAGACGGGGAGCTAGCGGTTCCCTGTAACCCGAAATCCGCTCATGCGGGGTTGAAAGTCCTCGATGAGAGTCCCTCTCCGGCATGGATCCCAAGCCGGCCCGGCGAGGAGGCGGACCCCACGTGACAGACGTTTATGAACCCCGTCAGGTCCGGAAGGAAGCAGCGGTAAATAAAGCAGTCTGTGTCGTGGCGCTCTCCACCTTTTTCCCGGCCGGCGAAGACATGCTGCGGGCGGAACTCGAGCGAGGATGCACGGCCAAGGACTTCTTCAAACGCACCTTTTCCCAATGCAGCCTTACGGCCGCAACCAAATTCGAATATCGCTCCGAGATCCTGAAACGGCACCCCTTAGGGATCTCCAAGCCTGAGCCCCGCTTGTCCTTAGATGCTCCTGGAAGAATTTCAAATCCCATCTCCCGAAAGCGCGAACACCTCGCAGCAGCCCCCCCCGACGAATCGCATCCCCCTGCTTCGATTTCAAGGGCTTTCCGGTGAGACCCGGCTGGGCCATGCGGTGTTCACGCGCAACGGAGGGACAAGCGCGCCTCCCTTCCACGCCCTGAATGTCAGCTACAGCACCGCCGACTCCCCCAAGAATGTGACCCGGAATCTCCGGAT
>JAFGPH010000686.1 GCA_016926135.1 Deltaproteobacteria bacterium | reverse complement strand
TAAAAGATCAGTTGCGGTCCTGAGAGACCACCCCCAGGGCTGCCCTTTGGTGGCGGACGGTTCCATAGGTGGCCTTAGAATATCTTAGGGTATTTATGGGACACGACACTAGCTGGTCAGAGCTTTCATTGAGATGGTTGCCCAAACGGTTAATGGGCCTCACCACAGAGCGCATGAGGAAGAGGCCCCCAAGAATCACTACGAGGAGCGTGGCGCAGGAGACGGTGAAGTTCGCCCGCATGACGTTTCGCTCCAGAAACTCCATTTGTTCCTTTCCGGCCGAAGGCATTTTTGATTTGGATATCGCGACTTCGTTACGGATACGATCGTTTTTCAAAACGGAAAAGACCTCGCCCACCGGGACAAGGGTGTTCCTGGCGACGTCACGGAGGGCTGCCAGGTTCTTGTCCAGTTGCTCAAGTTGTACCTGACACTCCGATTCGTATTCATTGATCATGTTAATCACGTCATTGCTCTTCTCACCAAAGGATGCCGTGAGTTCCACGATCTTGTTGTCCAGACTGTCGATGGCCTGAACCAGTTTCGAGAGATCCCTTAAGGAAGTCGAGTACTTAGCCAGTTGAACGGCCAGGGCTTCCATATTCATTGCCTGGAAGAATTCAAATTCCTTCAAGGAAGTGGCCTCCTTTTTTACCAGAGTGATGGAGTCCACCACCCGATTCAATGAGACCTGCGATGCGTCTTTCAGGAACACCTTTTCCTGAACCGCAGCTTCCAGAAGATGCTGATTGAGGGCATTCAGGCCACCGACGCCTTCGCTGTACTGACGATACTTGCGAAAGCTCAGATAGAAGGAACCGAAGAGGAAGGAGACGAGAAGTGAAGTAACGCCGATCATCAAAAAGAATTTGGTGGAAAGTCTAACATTTTGATTGATCTGTTGGGGGTGACTTCGTCTTGCCGTATTCATATCGGCAGGGTCGGTGGTGAACATAAGAGAAATGACGACCAGGACATATCAAGGAATGTCGAGGGAGAAGGAGAAATCCCGGTTAACGCAAAGAGAAATCAGATGGCGTTGGAGGGGCAGAGCTTGAACACGGGGCATCGCCCATGGGCCGGTTTTCGGGCCATGCAGACCTCCCTGCCGTGGTAGATGAGAATGTCGGAGAAACGACGCCACCTTTCCCTGGGCAGCACGTTCTCCACATCCCTTTCGATCTTGTCCGGATCCTGACTGGACGTGAATCCCATCCTGTACGCGAGCCTCTTGACGTGGGTGTCCACCACAACGCCGGGCACGTCAAAGACGGCTCCCAGGACACAGTTGGCCGTCTTCCGCCCCACACCGGGCAGTTTTAACATCTCTTCCATGGTAGACGGCACCTCTCCGCCGTAGAGTCGCACCAGACCTTCAGAAGATCCCTTGACGGATTTGGCCTTGTTTCTGAAGAAGCCCGTGGGACGGATATCCTCCTCCAGTTCACGGATGGGCGCCCTGATGTAGTCCTCGGGCGTCCTGTATTTCTTGAAGAGACTTTTCGTCACCTCGTTGACGCGTTTGTCCGTGCACTGGGCAGAGAGGATGGTGGCAATGAGGAGTTGAAAAGGGGTGATGTACTTGAGTGCCGTCTTCTCGTAAGTGTAAACGGGGTCCAGGATCTCGAAGATCCTTGCCGCCCTTTCCCGCTTCTTCTTCAGGCTTTCCATATCCATCCTCCTTGGGTGTGGAAAATATAGTCGAGGCCGCGCCAAATGGCAACCGCCCTAAATCCTTTTTGACAAAGAGGGAAGAATGGGGCACATTGAATTGCTGGGAGGGGATGGGAAAACCATGGAATCGAAAAGGCCCTGGAAACGGAAGGGTTTCCTTTTTACCTTGTGGTGCTGCGTCTGTTTGCTCATGGTTTTCGTTTGTTATTCCCGCGTACCGTGGGCTGGGGAGTGGGGATCAGGAGGTGTCTCGTCAAGAGGAGACGAAAGGAAGGAGGCGGGTATGGAGGATCGGGACAAGTTGACCGAAGAGGAGGGTAAGGACCTCCTGTCGTTGGCCAGGAAGACGATCGATGACAGGCTTGTTGGTCGACGGGACAGCTCTCTGCCGGATCAGGCAATGTCTCCCAAATGCTCCGAAAGGCGCGGCACTTTTGTGACCCTCACCATAGGAGGGGCTTTGCGGGGCTGTATCGGCCACATCGTGCCCCAGGAATCCCTGATCGAGGGGGTGAGGGTCAATGCCATCAACGCTGCCTTCCGGGATCCCAGGTTCCGGCCTCTCAGCCCGAAGGAGTGGGAGACGGTAAAGATCGAGGTCAGCATCCTGACGGACCCAAGGCCTCTTGCCTACTCCGACGCGGAGGACCTGCTCCGGAAACTGAGGCCGGGGATTGACGGCCTGATCATCAAGAAGGGCCATGCCCAGGCTACTTTCCTGCCCCAGGTGTGGGACCAGCTTCCCGACAAGAAGGAGTTTATGACCCACCTTTGCCTCAAGGCAGGCCTGGACGGACACGCATGGAAGAGCGAGAATCTGGAGGTGCTGACCTATCAGGTGCAGGCTTTCCATGAAGAATGAGCAACCTGGGATAAGCGGCTCCTTCGGCATCCTGCAATGCCCAATGATCAATGATCGATGATACATGATAGATGTTTCCCGCCCCGCGGTTGATCATATGGTCCATCATAGGGACCGGCATCTCGTCCATCACCGTTCAAATGGTGACGATCCGGGAATTCGTCTCCCAGTTTCACGGCAATGAGATCACCATCTCCCTGACCCTTTTCTGCTGGCTCCTCCTGACGGGCCTCGGGAGTCTGATTGCTAAGCCCATCAAGCGTTCCTCCCTGACCTTGTATGCCGTTCTCTCCCTCCTGATCGCCTTGTGGCCCCTTGGGCAGCTGGTTCTCATCCGCAGCTTCAGAGAGGCCCTTTTTATCCACGGGACATCCCCCGGTTTTTACCAGATCTTTCTCTACATCCTGTTGACCACGGCCCCCTATTGCCTGCTCATAGGGTTCATCCTGCCTCATGCCCTGGTGGTGTTGAACCGGCACCAAAGCCCTATCACCTCGGGCCGGCTCTACCTTCTGGACAGTGTGGGAGACATCACAGGGGGAGCCCTCTTCACGTTCATCCTGGTCTACTGGCTGAAACCCTTTGCCGCCGTAGCCGTCACATCCTCTCTCCTGCTGGTGGTCGGCCTTCTCCTCCTGGCGCGACTCAAAAGGGTCCTTCTTCTTTTTCCCGCGGTCCTCGGGGCTTCTGTTTTCTATCTCTTTTCCCTGAGCGGTCCCTTCGATGTTGCCACGCTCACCGGGCAATACGGCGAGATTCTGCGCTACGAGGAATCCCCGTACGGAAGGATTGTGATCACCAGGGAAGGCCCCCAGCATACCTTCTGGGAGTCGGGGCTGCCCCTGTACTCGGACGCGAATGTGATGAACAGTGAAGAAAAGATCCACTACCCCCTTTCCCAGCTGGACACGGTAGGGAGCCTACTCCTCATATCCGGAGGGCTCGGGGAAACACTGACGGAGACCCTGAAGCACGGTCCCGATCGGATTGACTATGTGGAGCTGGACCCCCATCTCACTGGAATTGCCGAAGAGCTGGGGTTTCTCGAAAAGACGCCCCGTCTGACAGTCGTCAACACCGACGGAAGGCAGTACATCAGGACGACGAACAGAAAATACGATGCCGTTATCATCGATCTTCCTGATCCGGACACCTTTCAGATCAACCGATTTTTTACGAGCGAGTTCTTCCGGCAGGTCAAAAGGGTTCTCTCACGGGGGGGCATCCTTTCCTTCGGGCTGAGGTATTCGCCAAACTATCTGAGCGACGTGACCAAGGGTAAGCTCTCCAGCATCTACCAGACCGCGCGGCTCCACTTTCAGAACGTAGTGGTCCTCCCTGGCGGTGAGGCCTATTTCCTCTGCCGGGACGGGAGACTGTGGGAGGATGTGCCGAGAAGGCTTGCGGGGAAATCCGTGGCGACCACCTATGTGGAGGGGTTCTTCTACGGGAATGTGACCCAGGAGAGGATCCGGGAACTGGCGCGTCACCTCCAAACGGAGGGGTATGTGAACACCGACTTCGAACCCAGGGTCATGAACCTGATCTTCAAGGAGTGGTTTGCCATGCACGGCACCTCTCCGAATGTCATGCTTCTGGTCCTTCTGGGTCTGACCGGCGTCTATCTCCTCTTCATCCGAAGAGAGGAATACCTGCTGTTTTCCACGGGTCTTGTCACCATGGGCGCGGAGATGCTTGTGATATTCACCTTTCAGGTACTCTACGGTTACGTCTATCTGGAGGTGAGCGCCATCATCACTGCCTTCCTCGTGGGTCTTCTCCCGGGTGCCCTGCTGGGAAACCTTCCGGGTCGGCATCAAGCGGGAGGTCTTGTCCTGACGGACTTTCTGATCCTCTGTCTTCTCCTCGTGTTTTTCGTCTGGCTCAGCTTTTTCAGGGTGGAACTTCCCCCTTACGTCTTTCTGACCTACTGCTTTGTCCTCTCCCTGTTCTGCGGGTACCAGTTCCCGGTCGCCGCGGCCATGATCGGCGAAGAAAAAAGCCCGGCGGCCGGCTGCCTGGCGGCAGACCTGATGGGCGCCGGCGTGGGGACTCTTGTCACCGGGACCCTGTTGATTCCCCTGTGGGGGATCCGGTGGGCAATAATTTTTTTGATCATTATGAAGATTTCGAGTAACATCGTTATATTATTTGTGAAAACGAGAGTGAACCAGAATTGAACCTGGAATTGACACGCAAGGAATTCCTGAGGCGTCTGGCCCTGGGCTCTGCTGCGCTCTTTTGGGCGGGACAGGGTTATGGGTTTTCCTGGGACAGGGGGGGCGGGGACCGGGGCGTGGCCGGATCCATCTTCAGGAACGACGCCCCTTCCAAGCCCTGGAAATGGTCCATTGAGGCCTTTCATTATGCCACCAACGGCACCGATGTGCAGTGTCAGATCTGCCCGAACCGGTGCCTCCTGTCTCCGGGTGACCGGAGCGTCTGCCGATCCAGGGTGAACATCGGCGGGAAGCTCTATTCCCTGACCTACGGCAACCCCTGCGCCGTCCACGTGGACCCCATTGAGAAGAAGCCCCTCAACCACTTTTATCCGGGGAGTTCCGTGTTCTCCATCGCCACCACGGGCTGCAACTTCCGCTGCCTGAATTGCCAGAACTGGGAAATCTCCCAGAAGAAGCCCGAAGAGGTGAATTTCGTCGAGTTGTTCCCCAGGGACGTGGTTGACGAGGCCGTCAGAAAGGGTTCCCTCTCGGTTGCCTTCACGTACTCCGAGGCGATCACATACTATGAGTACACTTACGACACCGCGGTGCTCGCCAGGGAGAGGGGTCTCAAGAACGTGCTCGTTTCCAACGGCTACATCAACGAGAAGCCGCTCCGGAAACTGGCCAAGGTCTTGGACGGGGCCAATATCAACCTGAAGTCCTTTGACGACGGCATCTACCGCCGCCTGAACGGGGGCACCCTCCGACCCGTCCTGGAGACCTTCAAGACCCTTCATCAGGAGGGGGTCTGGTTCGAGATCACCACCCTCGTGGTCCCCACCTACGTGGATGACCCTGACATGATCCGGCGCATGTGTGGATGGATCCTGAAGGAGCTGGGTTCTGATTACCCGCTTCACCTGCTGAGGTTCTACCCGCACTATAAGCTGACCCGGCTGCCCCCCACACCGGTAGCGACCATGGAAAAGCTGAGGGAGGTGGCCCTGAAGGAGGGAATCCGCTACGTGTACCTGGGGAATGTGCCCGGACATCCGGGTTGCCATACCCGATGTCACAACTGTGGAAAGGTCCTCATCGAGAGGAAGGGCTATTCCCTGAACCAGGTCCAGATCGAAAAAGGGAGGTGCAAATTCTGCGACGCCGTCATACCGGGGAGATGGCAAATGGGGTGACGGGATGAGAGAGAGCCGTTCGCTGAAAATCTTCAAAGAGCTTCTCGCGTCAAGGAAGAGATTCGTCTTCATAACCCTCTTCCTCTTCCTGGTCTATACGCTCTCCTTCGTCGTCTTCAACGCCATCGAGACGAACGAACAGCGCTACTTCCTCTTCGCCTTTGGCCTGGTTGTCTCCAGTCTCTTCTTCTCCTGGCTCCTGGGGGGCAAGGCGACGTTTGTGTACGTGGCCTTTTTCAGCATCTTTTTCACCTTCATCTATTCAAAACCCCTCTTCCCCCAGGGCACCCTTTACCCCAGTCTCTTTCTGAGCCGCTCCTTTCTGTTCATCTCCATCAGCTTCGCCCTGCTCATGATTTTGATGATCCTCAAGAAGTCTCCCGCGGACAGGGCCAAGGAGGAGATGGCCCTCTCGGCAAAGGAGGAAAGAGAAAAGGCCAGGCTTCTGGAGTTCCTGGTGACGGAGAAGAAGATGACCGAGGATGTGGTTGCCCAGTCCAACTACGCCAAGGACGAACTGCTCTTTCTGCAGGGAACATGGCGTTCTCAGATCCACAACATCATCAATGACCTTCCCGAGGACCGGGAAAACGATATCTACAAACGGATCATCGAGCCTTTTCAGGATGCCATTCTCACGCATCTCAAGGGCCTGGAGAAGAAGCTCACCTTCGATCCGGTCGCCATGGAAGTGAAGGCGCTGGCCGAAGCCATCGAAAACGAACTGGCCGGGGATCTCCAACTCCTTTCCCGCAGGTATGAAATCGATTTCAAGGTGGCCGCCTCGGACGGACTCCTGGGCAGGAGGCTTTACTGTGACCCTTTCAAGGTAGTGGAGATCATCAGGAATCTGGTGAAGAATTCCCAGAAGGCGATCGAGCTCAAACAGATCGATCTCATGAAACAGGATTTCAAGGAATACCAAGCCTTCAGGCCTTATCTATCCATCATCCTGAAGGGCGAGGATCAGCATTTGTGGCTCGAGGTCACGGACAACGGGGGAGGGGTGCGCGAGGAGTTCCTGGACAAGATTTTTAAAGAACCGATTCCCTCTTCCAAGAAGGAGGCCTTCGGCCTGGGGACGACCTTTGTGAAGTTCTTCTCGGACCGCATGGGGTTCATCGTAAAGGGTGAGAACGTGACCACCCTGTACGGCAAGGGACTCCGGGTCAGGGTGGAAATGCCTCTCCTGTGAGGTGGAGGAAAGACAGGGGTTTATCGCCTTTGCATGCCACGGCCCAGGTGTGTCATGGGGTGTTCGTGAACCGTGAAGCGGTCACAGAGAACTTACGGCAAGAGACAGGGGGTGCTGGCAGCATGGCAGATCGCTATTTCGTAGTCCTCGTCGATGACGAGGAGAAGGTCCACAGCGCCATCAGGGTCTACCTGGAGAGGAACGATGCCCTCAGGGAACTCAGGTCCTTCTACTCCCCTGTAGAGGTGGTGGAGTACCTGAAGACGACCGGCGATCCGATCGACATCATCCTCCTGGACATCCATTTCAAAGACTCCGGTCTTTCCGGCCTGGAAGTCATCCCCTTCATCCGGGAAGAATACCCTTACGTCCCCATCATCCTTCTGACCGGAATGGATACCGACGCCATCAAGGAGGCACAGGAATTCACCAATACCTACTTTATCCCCAAGCCGGTGACGGGCGGCCATCTCATCAAGATGATCCGGTTCTACGTGGGGAAGAGCGAGCATGTGGCCAGGCAACTGACCGATCTTGAAAAGAAGATGAAGGAGCACTTGGAGTATCAGTCCATGCTGGAGGAGGAGGTGAAACGGGTTGAAGAGGACAGGGACAGGATCCGGGGTCAACTGGACAGCTCGGAAGAGAAGAAGGCATTTGAGAACGTGAAGGCCATTGTGGAGAGCCTCCTCAGGAATTGCGAGATGACCGATTACGCAGTGGAGGACCTGGAGTACATCTACTTCAAGAGGAATGACCTTTTCAGCGGGCTTGTGGATGAGCTCATCCAGTTCGACAGGGACTCCATGTCCACGCCGGGCGCGAACATCCACAAGTACCAGGGCGTTGAGGACGTCTATTCCGTGAGGCTTTCCAGGAAGGCCAGACTCTATGTCTACAAAGGGCCGAACACAGTCAAGAAGCGTGTTCTGAGGATCGATGTGAGGCATGATTCAGCCCCTATCGAGCAGTGGCTCAAGGCACATTACAGATATTACGCCGATCCGAAACCGGGGAGAGGAGGTCCGAAGTAGACCCATGTACAAGAACTTCTTTGGATTCAAGGAAAGGCCGTTCCAACTGGTTCCGAATCCCGCCTATCTCTTCCTGAGCAGGAGCCATGAAGAGGCCATGGCCCACCTCACCTACGCTCTCTCCCAGGGAGACGGCTTCGTGGAGATGACGGGAGAGGTCGGGACGGGGAAGACGACCCTTTGTCGTGCCTTTCTGGAGAACCTGGATCAGAACACGGATGCCGCCTACATCTTCAATCCCAAGCTGGATTCCCTCCAACTGCTCAAGGCCATCAACGACGAGTTCGGGATCTCTTCAGAGGGAGACAATATCAAAGACCTGATCGATCGGCTGAATGCCTTTCTCCTCCGGAGGAAGGCGGAGGGAAAGAAGGTGATCCTGGTCATCGACGAGGCCCAGAACCTGAGCGCGGACGTGCTGGAGCAGTTGCGGCTGCTCTCCAATCTGGAGACCACCACCAGCAAGCTGCTCCAGATCGTTCTGGTGGGACAGCCCGAGCTGGGTGAGATGCTGGACTCACAGGAACTGCGCCAGCTCGGTCAGCGG
>JAFGPH010000685.1 GCA_016926135.1 Deltaproteobacteria bacterium | reverse complement strand
TCTTTGAAGGTGGGCGTGTCAGGGAACGCGGGGAACCGGGTCTCAGCGGCCATGGCGAGGACCCGAATCTTGTCCGAATATTTCACAAGGTCGTCCGAGTTGCCGAAGATGGCGTTCACGTGTCCGCCGAGAAAGGCCGTGATCTGAGGTGCGGCCCCCGTAAAGGGCACGTAGTTGTATTTCGCACCGGACATCTTCTGCAGCCGAAGGGTGGCGATATGGTGGCCGGAGAAGGTGCCTGAACCCCCGATGCTGATGTCACCGGGTTTGGATTTCCCTGCAGCCAGGAACTCCTTCAAATTCTTGTACGGACTTTCCTTGAGAACGGCCAGTCCCAGGGGGGTGCGCTGGAAAAGGGCGACCGGCACGATCTGTTCCGTCTTGTATCCGGTTTCCTGCAGCATGGGTTGGAGGATGATATGGGGAATGTTGATTCCACAGATCAGGTACCCGTCCGGTTTGGCCCTGACGAGTTCGCTCCACCCCAGGGCGCCGCCGCCGCCTACCTTGTAGTCGACGACGATCTTCTGACCCATGAGTTTCTCCAAATGAGGCTGCTGCCTGCGGGCCTCGCGGTCTGATTGACCGCCGGGGTTGAAGGTGACAAGATAGGTGATGGGCTTGCTCGGATAGGCCTTGTCCTGCGCAGACGCCTGGATTGCGGAACCCAGAAGCATGGCAAGGCTCACGAAGAAAACGCTCAAAACAGACAACTTCGAACGGCACATGTCTTATCCTCCCTTTTCTCCATGTTGATTGAAACAGAAACCAACGCCTCTTTCATGCACACACCATTCAGCAAGAATAATGCCATATCAGCCCTAAGATAACAAGCTGATATTGCTTTGTTCTGCAAGGCACATCCCTATTGTTGCGGTAAGCGGGGTGCCCAATATTGGTCATGACCCTGCGCAGGCACCATGCATCCACGCCCGGGCCGTGCGGACCCGGCCAGCCTCTTGACACCCTCCCCGGCCTTACCTATACTCGCGGCCATGTTTTTCCTGTCCTTTGTTACAGACCGGATCGGCGGAAACGGCGCCAAGGCCTACCAGTGCATCGGATGCGGCGGTCTGATCACCCACTCTGACCAGCTTCTCGCCGTGGAGGGTGGGATCAGACATTCCTTTGTGAATCCATCCGGGATCGAGTACGAGTTCCACACCTTTTCCTCCTGCCCCGGCGCGATCTCACTGGGCGAACCGACCACGGACCACACCTGGTTCGCCGGATACTGCTGGCGCATCGCCCTTTGCCGGAACTGCGGCCTTCACATGGGTTGGCACTATCAGGCCGCCCTGAGGTCCGATCGGCCTCGGGTATTCTGGGGGATCCTGGTCTCCAGTGTCGTGGCCGGATGATCGAGAGACAAGCCTGGACGGATCAGCTTTCGCCCGGAAAAAGCATCCAGCCAGCAGAAAAGATTAAGGATTTGGAGGCGAATGCCGATTTTTTGAACATGCCGGGACGAAGCCGTCCGCCCCCGACGGCCGTTTTGACCATTCGTCTGATTCCCCAGAGATGATTTATGAACCCTGATCCCTCAAAAAACGGTGGACAAGGCCAAGTGCGAAAAGAACTGATCCTGATCGTTACCCCGGACCCTGATCGGGCCGGTGAGGTCGCCGGGGCCTTCGGAGACCAGTACAGAAGCGCCACCATCCCGTCCCTCGACCTTCTTCACAGTGTACCTGAAAAGCCTTGCGCCCTGGTTCTTGACACGGATGTGGCCGGAGGGGGCCTGGCGGATGTGCCGCTGAACATCCTGAAGCGCTCCGGTGTGCCCATTGTCCTTCTCACGAACCCTCAAAACGGCAAAGGGATCGGTGAGCTCATGGATCAGGTGGGTGCGTCAGGGTGCATCGTGAGGACAGGCGCCTACCTGGAGGTTCTCAACTACACGGTGAAAAGGGCTGTGGCGGAGGCTAGAGACAAGGAGATGATGCGCCAGGCCCTTTTCACCCTCAAGGAACGCAACACCGATCTGGAGAGGCGTCTCAAGGAGTCCGGGAGAAGGGAGGATGTGCCCGAGGGAGATTCCCTGCAGGCAAGTCCGGGGGATATCCTCCAGGAAATCGTATTTGTTTTCAAAAGGGGAGAAATCGACCTGCCGACACACCCGAAGATGAGCCACAAATTCAGGGAGCTCATTGAAAAGGGGGCGGGCCTCCAGGAGATCGCCAATCTCCTGAAGCAGGATGCGGCCCTTTCCTCAAAGCTCATCAGCATTTCCAATTCCCCCTACTACAGGGGGTTCACCATGCACAAGACCCTGGAGCAGGCCATCGGCAGGCTGGGATTGAACACCACGAAGCGCTATGCCGACGTCATTCTGCACCGGGCCCTGTTCGCCACCAAAAACAGATCCATCCTGGGAATCCTGGAAATGCTCTGGGAGCACTCCCTGGCCTGCGCCTACGCATCGCAGGGCATATCGGAGAGCCTGAATCTGGTCCTCTCTGAAGATCCCTTCACCCTGGGTCTTCTTCATGATATCGGGAAGCTGGTTCTTCTCCAGACCATCGGGGAACTCCAGAGGCAGAAGAAGCTGGGGGAAAATGTGGACAGGGGAGAGATCCTGAGTACCCTGACCCTGTACCACGGCAAGTTCGGGGCTTCCCTTCTCAAGCTCTGGAAGTTCTCGATCGAGTATATTCTGGTAGCCTCACACCACGATAGCCTGGAGAAGGCAGACCCCATCACCAAGGCATTGCTTATCGTCCATGCTGCAAACCTGCTGGCCAGATCCATGGGATACGACCTCGGGGAAGACCAGGAAACAGACGTTTTCGGCGCGGACTCGGTCCGCCTGTTGGGGTTGGAGCCGGACGCTATCCCGGAGATTGTGGACCGTGTGAAACGCGAGATGGAGCAGGTCCGGGAGTACTTCTCGTAGACTGGCCTTCGAACCGGCAGTGAAGGGCGCAAGAGGCATTCCGGGCTCAGCGGAGGACCCGACTCAGGAAGAGCCTGGTCCGTTCGTGCCTCGGTTTGTCGAAGAATTCCTCCGGAGCGCCTTCCTCGACGACCCTGCCGGCGTCCATGAACAGCACCCTGTGAGCCACGTTCCTGGCGAAACCCATCTCGTGGGTGACTACCATCATGGTCATGCCCTCCCGGGCCAGTTCGATCATGACGTCCAACACCTCCTTGATCATCTCCGGATCCAGGGCGGAGGTGGGTTCATCGAAAAGCATTACCCTGGGTTTCATGCAGAGGCTTCTGGCAATGGCCACCCTCTGTTTTTGGCCGCCCGAGAGCTCTGCGGGGTATTTGTGCGCCTGCTCGGCAATGTGCACTTTTTCCAGAAAGGCCATGGCCGCGTCTTCCGCCTCTTTCCGGGGTACCTTTCGAACCCGCACGGGGCCCAGGGTGAGATTCCCGAGGATCGTGAGATGGGGAAAGAGATTGAAGTGCTGAAAGACCATGCCCACCTCGGTGCGAATCTTTTCGATGTTCCTGAGATTGTCGCTGATCTCCTTGCCGTCCACGATGATGCGACCCCTCTGGTACCTTTCGAGCCCGTTGATACAGCGTATCAGCGTGGATTTCCCTGATCCCGAAGGCCCGCATATGACAATGCGCTCCTGTCTGCGCACCGTCAGGTCAATGCCCCGGAGGACGTGCAGGTCCCCGAACCACTTGTGAAGATCGATGATCTCCACGATGGGTTCCCCTGTGTGTGCCGCCTCGGTATTCATCACCGTTTCCCCGGTCATGGACGTCTGGTGTCCTGTTTCTCAAATACCCGAAAAACCCCTTTCGTTGTGAATGGAACCATCCACCGCTCAAAGGGCCGTGCAGGTTGGTCGTCCAGGCCGCACGGGTTTCTGAGGTGCCTTATGAAACAGGACCCGGTTGCCCTTCCTACAGGCCCGACATAGAGATCTTACCCTGTTTTGCGTTTTCTTTCCAGCCCGACCCTTCCGCTTTGGCCCCGGCGCTTCTGATTGACAACACAGGATCATGCGGGTATCTTCCCATCATAAAACCGTTGACCAGCTGCCCCGCAGTCCTTCAAAGGGGATGTGCCCGTGGAGAAACCCCGCAAATTCCGTCTTTCATGCTCCTTAGAGGAGGAAGCATCCGTCTCTCAGGAGTCTGCCACACAGCGGTTCAGGATTTCCCCAATTTTCCCAAACAAAACCCATTTGCCGAAAAGGAGGTTTCGATGTCATCCAGGAAAAGAGTGATGGTGTTTTGTGGGCTCTGCGTGGGCATAGCCCTTCTGCTTGTCCCGGGTTCCCTTTCCGCCCAACCGATCAAAATCGGGGCCATGTTCATTACCACAGGCCCGATGGGTGGATACGGCGTCCATGGAAACCAGGCCATACAGATGGCCGTAGACGAAATCAATGCCCAGGGAGGAATCCTGGGCAGGAAGGTGGAGGCTCTGTACGAAGACACCAAGCTCAACAAGGACAATGCGGTGGCCATCGCCAAACGGTTCATCACCAAGGACAAGGTGGACTTCCTCATAGGGCCCACGTCGAGCGGCATTGCCATGGCCTTGATGGAGATCGCCAAGCAGCACAAGAAGATCCTCATCCTCACCCAGGCGGCGGCGGATGAATTCACCGGGGAGAAGCTCCACCCGTACGTCTTCAGCACCCTCAGCAATGCCATGATGCATTCCCGGTCGGGGGCTTATCTCATGGCCTCCAAACCCTACAAGAGGTACATGTGCATTGCCCCCGACTATTCCTACGGCCACTCATCGTGGAACTCCTTCAAGACCAAGCTGAAGGAGCTCCGGCCCGACGTGGAGATCGTGGGGGAGCTTTTCCCCAAGTTCCTCGCCAAGGATTACAGTGAGTACATCAAGAAGCTGAATGAGGTCAAACCGGATGCCGTGTGGTCCCCCCTGTGGGGAGCAGGGGATGCGGTGAACTTCATCCGGCAGGCCCTGCCTACCGGCCTGTTCAACAAGGTCAAGTTCGCTTTCCCTGTTGCAGGGGCACTGGAGGTGCTCGTCCCCATGGGCAAGGACATGCCTCAGGGCGTCTATGTCTCTTCGCGGTATTTTTTTACCTCGCCCGATTCCCCCATGAACCGCAGATTTGTCAAGACCTATCGTGAGCGGTTCAAGGATTACCCTGACTACATGGCGGGAGAGAGTTACGCAGGCGTGCTTTTCATCAAGGCGGCGGCCCAGCGTGCAGGGTCCATCAATGCAGGCAAGATCATTAAGGCTGTTGAAAGGGCGCCCCTTGCGTGGGAAACCCCTGAGGGATGGAAGATCATGCGGGGTGAGGACCACTCCGTCGTTGAGGACTGCCTCTGGGGTGAGACCGTTTTCGACGAAAAATACGGTTTTGCCATGCCCAAGACCTTTGTGTCCATTCAGGCCGAAGAGATCTGCCGGACCGATGATGAGTTGAAGGCGGTTCGAGCCCATATGAAGAAGAAGACGAAGAAGAAATAGCGGAAAGCCTCCAGCGTGGGGGGGGACGGGGGTGCTCCTTGGAGAGATGATTGACACCCTGATCAAGATGAAAGAGTCCCCTCCCACACGATCCGGGTAAACCCTTTCGTCCTTCACACGTCTAAGCTTTCAGAGAGGTGATGCATCTTTATCCGGGGCACCCGTTTTCGGCTGCCGGTTGAGATGTCCGTGAAAGGAGACTTGAGAGGCATGAAGCGCATCCGGCTCATCACAATCCTTGTAATTCTGTCTGCTTTGTGTGTTTCCTGTGCCCACTATCCCCCTGACCGCTACAACACCCAGACGGGGGCACTCATCGGCGCGGGCACCGGAGCCCTGATCGGGCAGGCCATCGGCCATAATACAGCGGGCACCCTGATCGGCCTTGCTGCGGGAACCATCCTTGGCGGGCTTGTAGGCAATGCCGTGGACCAGGATTATGACGCGGCGCGGGATGCGGCCCGCAACGACAAACCGGTTGTCTATTACGACAGGAGCGGTTCAGCCGTGGAAGCCGTCCCGGGGGCCGTAAATGAGAAGACGAACTGCCGGAGAGTGACCAAACGAAACTGGCAGGATGGAAAACTGGTCAGCGAGACCGTTGAAGAGATTTGCAGGGACCCCGAAGTCACCGTCATTGAAAGACCGACCTACGTGTATCCCGCCTATCCGAGGGTCTACTATTACTATGGGGCCCGGCCCTATTATCATCATCGCCATCGCCCCTACCGCTACTACTGGTAGCCGACTCCCGGCCGGGGAACAGCCTTGATCAGCTTGATTCTCAGCTCCCCTCCCTCCTGCCGGATCTCATAGTCCCGGAACCGCGTGGCCTCGATCATAGCAATAACCTGCCTGCGATCGTAGGTTCTGCCGGGACTGACCCGCGCAAAGCCCAGGAAAAGCAAATACATGAGCCGCTCCCACAGGGTGAAGGTCCCCTTCCATTTCCGGATATCCACGCAAGAGCACACCCGGGCAGGGTCGAATATCCATGCCTGCGCCCCTGGTCTCAATAGCCTGTCACATTCCCTCAAGACCTGCACGGGGTCTTTCAAGGCATGCAGCATCCCCGTGCTGATCACCATATCATAGGACTGATCGGCGAATCTCAGCCTGGACGCATTTCCGACTTCAAAGTGGAGCCGTTCCGCCACACCGGCCCTGGAGGCATTGGATCGGGCCCTTTGTATCAGGGCACGGCTCAAATCAATCCCGTCGACCCGGATGGACGGGGATCTCTTGACGATCTCAATGGGAAGATGGCCGGGACCGGTCCCCAGGTCCAGGACCCTTCCGGTCCCCAAGGTCAGAACGATTTCTTCGGCCAGAGGAACATAGTAGGTCTCCACGACCATCCCGGTGGCCTTCTCATAGATGGAAGCAAAAGGCCCTGGTATTCTCTCAATCAGGATCCGGCGTTTTTCTCCGGCACTTGTTTCCAATGCCGAGAGCCCCCTTCCCGCGCAGTCGGCTTCGTGCAGGGCACGTCCCATCCTGCATGATATATCATTTCTCGGGAGAATGGGGTTCAGAATCGCTCCATGACGCGGGATCGGGGCCTTCTCACCCTGCCCGAACTATAGAGGATGGTTCTCTTGCGGATATCGGGGTATCCTGAACGCCTGAATCCGGCACCGCCTTCGGGTGACGGCACGGTGTAATCGAAGCCCTCGATCTTGCGCGTTTCCATCTCCTCACCGAGCACATGCTCGATGTTCCACACAAGGCTCCTGTCTTCGGGTGTCACCAGGGTAAATGCATCTCCGGTCCTGGTGGCGCGACCTGTTCGACCGATGCGGTGCGTGTAAGCGTCGACGGTGTCAGGCATGTCGTAATTGATCACGTGCGATATGCGGGAGACATCGAGGCCGCGGGCGGCGATGTCGGTGGCCACAAGGATCTGGTATGTGCCGGTGCGAAAACCGCCGATGGCCTTGCGGCGCTTTTCCTGTGACAGGTCGCCCTGAAGGGATGTGACCGGGAATCCGGCCCTCTTCATCTGGGCCGCCAGGCGTGTCGCACGGTATTTGGTGCGCGTGAAGATAAGCACCGACTCCGTGTCCGTGCGCTCCAGGAGCTTCATCAGGAGGGCTGTCTTGAGGTGCTTCTCCACCGGGTACAGGGCATGGGAGACCGTGGATACCGGCGCGCCCCGGCCGACCTGAACGGTGACCGGGTCGTGCAGGATTTCCTGCGCCAGATCACGGATGTCGTTGGGCATCGTCGCGGAGAAGAGAAGCGTCTGCCGACGAACGGGAAGGCGTCTCATGATCTTCCGGACATCCGGCAGAAAGCCCATATCGAACATGCGGTCTGCCTCGTCCAAGACGAGCACCTCCACGTGCGACAGGTCTATCGCCCGCTGATCCATCAGGTCGAGCAGGCGTCCCGGGCAGGCGATGGCGATTTGCGCTCCTTCACGAAGCTCCCTGATTTGGGGGTTCTTGTTCACGCCGCCGTAAATGGTGACACTCTTGATTTGGGTAAACCGGCCCAGTTGACGTGTGTGCTCGTGGATCTGCTCGGCCAGTTCCCGGGTCGGGGCGAGGATCAGGGCGCAGACCTGTTTTCCGCGCCCGTCGATCAGACGCTGCAGAATGGGAAGGACGAAGGCGGCTGTTTTGCCGGTGCCGGTCTGGGCCAGTCCCATGACGTCCCGGCCCTTGAGGATGGATGGAATGGTTTGAAGTTGTATCGAGGTGGGCAGAGTGTAGCCAATGGCCTGGATGCCCGCTTCGATATGGGGATGAAGATGGAACGATTCAAAAGTCATTAGAAGTCCTTTGCCCTAAGTTAAATATAAGTGGTCCGCCCGGCGTGGTTGGCCGGGGGCGCGGCGAATTTCGAGTGTCCTGCCGTTTAAGTCCCTCAGCGGCAATCCGTTCATGGTTTGATATCCTTCGAGACC
>JAFGPH010000684.1 GCA_016926135.1 Deltaproteobacteria bacterium | reverse complement strand
TCAGGGAGGCCCCGGTGAGGTCGGTTCGGCCCGCTGCGCCCACGAAAAGGGTGTCTCCCGTGAACAGGTTCCCCTGGACCAGGAAGCAGACCGAACCGGGTGTGTGCCCTGGCGTGTGGATCACCCGGATACCGAGGGTGCCCAGATCCAGCACCTCCTCGTCTTTGATCCGGATATCTGCAGGTTCGGGAGGGGGCAGCCCCAGCTCCTTTTCGGAGGCCACGCGAACCTCTTCCCGGGAGAAGAAGAGATCGTCCGCTTCATGCATGCAGACTGGTGCTGAGAGCATGGCCTTCATCTGCCGGTTTCCGAGCACATGATCTGCATGCCCGTGGGTATTGAGGATATATTTCACCCTTACCCCCTCCGCCGTGATGGCCTTCATGAGCCTCTCTTCCTCCCCCGCCGGATCGATCAGTGCGGCCTCCCTGGTGACAGGGCATGCCACGATGTAGGTAAGCACCTGGAGGGCACCGATGGGGATTTGATGGATGATCGGGTTATCCAGTTTCTCTTGTCCTTGCACCGTGCACCTTGAACCTTGCACCGCTTCCTCACATCTTCTTCAGCAATTGATTCGCTGCCGTCAGCATGGGGTCCCACACCGGGCTGAAAGGCGGGGCATAGGCGAGATCCGACTCGCCGAACTGCTCCACCGTCATGCCCGCATGCAGGGCCACCGCAGGGGCGTTCACCCTGTGGGCCGCACCCTCTTTGCCCACCATCTGCACACCCAGCAGCCTTCCCGACCCTTTGTCTCCCACCATCTGGACCGAGAGGGTGGTGGAGCCCGGATGGGCATGGGCACGGCTCCTGCTGTGGATTACCGTCTCCGCGGGTTCGAATCCCGCCTGCTTGGCCTCGGCCACACTCAGGCCCGTCCGGGCGACTTCCAGATCAAAGACCTTGAAGACCGCCGTTCCCGCAACCCCCTGAAGTTCCGCCTTCCTTCCCGTCACGTTATCGGCCACCGCCCACCCTGCCCTGTTGGCTCTCAGGGCAAGGGGAATCCATGCCTTCCGGCCCGTCACGACATGGTACGCGTCGGCACAGTCACCCGCAGCATAGACATGTTCATTGGACGTGCGGAGGGACCTGTCCACGGAGATGGATTTCTCCGGCCCCAACTCCAGGCCGGCCTCAGCGGCAAACCGGCTGTTCGGGGTGATGCCCACCGCCACAAGCACGATCTCACATTCCGGCACCGGACCCCGGGTCATGACCCTCAGCCCCCTCCCCGCAGACTCGATTCCTTCCACGGCATGGCCCAGGTGAACCCGCACCTGATTCGCCTCCAGTTCCTTCCTCACGATCTCTGCCAGATCCCGGTTCATCCAGGGAAGAAGAAGGGGCCTCGGCTTGATCATCTCCACCTCGATGCCCCTCGCGCACAGGGCCTCGCACATTTCAAGGCCAACATAGCCCATGCCCATGATCACGGCCTTTCTGACCCCGTGAACCGCAATGAACTCCTTGATCCTCCGCCCGTCTTCCAGGCTCTTGAGGGCCATGACGCCGGGCAGGTCGAAGCCCGGCAGACGGGGCATGACGGGGGACCCCCCGGTGGCGATCAAAAGCTCGTCATAGGACAGATCGAAGTCTCTGCCCTCCGGGTCTCTCCCCTTGATCCGTTTTTCCTTCAGATCCAAGGATTCCACCCGATGCCCGGTGCGGAGGTCGATACCCTGCTTCTCCCGGAAGACCTTGGCCTGTCTCACCACCAGGTCACCCATTTCCCGAGTCGGATCGGCAATGTTGTAAGGCATTCCGCATGCACTGTAGGAGACGTCCTGGCTCTGCTCCAGCACGATCACTTCCAGATCTGCCGAGTTTCGCTTGGCCCTGCTGGCTGCACTCATTCCGGCGGCATCCCCGCCGATGATAACAAATCGCATGATCTCCTCCTTGTAAAGATACGGGTCCGAAGGGTCCTGTCCCGGCTGACCCCCGAGGTGTCCGGGATACACCGAGCTGCAAAAATCGGTGTGATGGAGTACTGGAGCATTGGAGTATTGGCGAAAGGAGGGTCAATTCTTTCTCTGCCACCACTCCAATACTCCAGGCACTTGCCTGCCACCATTTTCGGTTTTCGTCGAATGAAAGGCAACCCTTTTGCTTGCCAATCCGGGGCATTTGGGTTAAATATCAGGAAATCTTACATAAAAATAATTGGAGGAGCAAACAACCTATGGCAGCACTGGAGATCGATCTTTCAGGAAAGACGGCGCTGGTGACAGGTGGCAGCAGGGGTATCGGGATGGCCGTCGCCATGGCCATGGCGGAAATGGGCGCCCAGGTCGCCATCTGCGGCAGAAAACAGGAGAACCTGGATCAGGCCCAGGCGGAGTTCCAAAAGAAGGGTTACCAGGTACTGGCAAGGCAGGCCAACGTAGGGCAGGCAGCGCAGGTGGCCGCCCTCTTCAACGCGGTGGACGAACGGTTCGGGGGGCTGGACATTCTGGTGAACAACGTGGGAACCAATATCTTCACCCCCTCAGTGTCGGAGGCCGATGAAGGGCTCTTCGACAAGCTGATGGAGACCAACCTCAAAAGCGTCTTCCTCGCCAGTGCCGAAGCGGTGAAACGCATGAGAAAGCGAGGAGGAGGCAGGATCATCAACATCAGCTCCACTGCCGCTCGAAAGGCCTCCCGGGGAATGGGGATCTATTGTGTGGGAAAGGCGGCCGTCGACATGCTCACAAAGGTTCTGGCCCAGGAACTCGCCGTGGACCACATCAACGTGAACGCCGTGGCACCCTCGGTGGTGCGCACCAAGTTCAGTCAACCCTTCTGGAGCAACGAGGGAATCATGAAAGAGTTGCTCAAGAACGTTCCCATGGGACGGATTGCAGAGACCGACGACGTGGTGGGCGCTGTCCTCTTCCTGGCCTCCGGTCTTTCCGACTTCATCACAGGCGAAATCATCACCGTTGATGGCGGTTCCATGGCGTGACAGGGCGGTTCAAGGTGCAACATCGGGGCACACGGAAAAAACGGCAGGTTCCCGAACAACACCTTGGTTGCAGGCCCCCACTGCCTGAACCATACAGATCGCCCGCCTTGTCACAAAAAAGGTTTGACTTGCCCCGGAGGGTGTGTTACTTTTCCCTTAAATGAATGAGAATTCATTCATTGTTGTTTTAAATAAATAATGATATCAAACTGGTAACCTTCCTTTAGTCGTCTATTCTTGAACGCATGGCTGAACGCTTCAACTTCAAGGAGGTCTCCCTATGAATAAGAGGATAAAGAAGGCCGGGGTGATCGGTGCAGGGGTCATGGGCGCCACTATCGCAGCCCAACTCGCCAATGTTGGCATCGATACGATCCTTCTGGATATCGTTCCCGGCCAGTTGAGCGAGGAGGACGCCAAGAAGGGCCTCACCCCGGAGAGCAAGGAATTCCGAAACAGACTCGCCAGGAGCGGTGTGGATGGGGCGCTCAAGTCCAGACCGGCCTCCTTCTACATCCCTGAGAATAGCAGGCTCATCACCGTAGGGAACATGGAGGACGACCTAGGAAAGCTGAAGGACGTGGACTGGATCATCGAGGTGGTGGTGGAGAGACTCGACATCAAGAAGGCCGTGTTCGAAAAGATAGAGTCGGCCATGAAACCCGGAACCATCATCACGTCCAACACCTCCGGCATATCCGCAAAGGCCATGTGCGAAGGGAGATCGGAGGAGTTCCGCGGCCACTTTGCCATCACCCACTTCTTCAATCCTCCCCGGTACATGAAGCTCCTGGAAATCGTGCCTGGGCCGGACACCCTGCCCGAGGTGGTGGAGACCCTCTCGGAGGTATGCGAGAAGGAGATCGGGAAGGGGGTCGTCTATGCCAAGGATACCCCCAATTTTGTGGCCAACCGAATCGGCATCTTCAGCATGTTCCATGCGATCCAGGTCATGATGGACCTGGGAATGACCCTCGAGTCCGTGGACGCGCTGACAGGGCCGGTGGTGGGTCATCCCAAGAGCGCCTCCTTCAGGACAGCGGACCTCGTGGGATTGGACGTGATCATCCACGTGGCGGACAACGTGTACGAAGGCGCGGTCGACGATGAGAGGCGGGAGATGTTCAAACCCGCCGAGTTCATCACCAGGATGGTGGAGAGGAAACTTCTGGGCCAGAAAACCAAGCAGGGTTTCTACAAGAGGGTAAAGGAGAAGGACAAGAAGGTGATCCTCTCCCTGGACTACAGGACCCTCGACTACTCCCCCCAGGAGACGGTCAAACTGGCATCCCTGGAGGCTGCGAAAAATATCCCGGGCCTGCCGGGAAAAATCAAGGCCCTGTTCTATGCGGAGGACCTGGCCGGCCAGTTCACCTTCCGCACTATGTCCGAGACCCTCATCTACTCCGCAAACCGCATCCCCGAGATCGCGGATGACATCCTTAACGTGGACAATGCCATGAAATGGGGGTTTGCCTGGAGGAGGGGCCCTTTTGAGTCCTGGGACGCGATCGGGGTCAAGAAGTCCGTAGAGAAGATGAAGAAGGCCGGGTACCCGATTCCCGCCTGGGTCCAGGAGATGCTGGATGGTGGCAAGGATGCCTTTTACAAGAGGGAGTCGGGTGTTCTCTATTACTACGACATCCCCTCCAGGGACTACAAGCCGGCCCCCGTGAAACCGGGGATCATCCTGCTGCCCTCCCTCAAGGACAGGGAGAAGAAGGTGGCCGGGAACAAGGGCGCATCCCTGATCGACCTCGGAGACGGCGTGGCCTGTCTGGAGTTCCACACCAAGATGAATGCCATGGGTGACGACATCGTCAACATGGTCTTCAAGTCCGCCGACATCGTCAGCCGGGACTTTCTGGGCCTGGTCATCGCCAATCACGCCGACAATTTCTCCGTGGGCGCCAATCTGCCACTGGTTCTCTTCACGGCCCAGGAAGAGGAGTGGGACGACCTGGAATGGATGGTCAAGACTTTTCAGGACTCCTTCATGAGGCTGAAGTACCTGGACAAACCCGTGGTGGCCGCCCCTGCGGGCATGGCCCTCGGTGGCGGTTGCGAAATCTGCCTGGCCTCGGACCGGGTTCGGTATGCGGCGGAAACTTACATGGGCCTCGTGGAGGTCGGTGTGGGACTGATCCCGGCCGGCGGAGGGACCAAGGAACTGCTGATCCGGAACACGGCGCACCTCTTTGAGGTGCAACCCGGGGGGGTGTACCCCAAACAGATTGAACTGGTCCCCTTTGTAGCCAGGGCCTTCGAGACCATCGCCCTGGCCAAGGTAGCCACCTCCGGCCCGGAGGCCGTCAAACTCGGCTATCTCAGGCCTACTGACAAAATGACCGTGAACAGGGACTACCTGATCGAAGACGCGAAGAAGACCGTCCTGGCCTTGCACATGGAGGGCTATACCCCTCCCCGGCCGCTGGAGGAGATCCGGGTGGCCGGCGAAAACACCCTGGCCCTCATCAAGATGGCCATCTGGACACTGCACCAGCAGGGGTATGCCACGGATCACGATGTGACCGTCTCGGAAAGGGTGGCCCATGTCCTCTGCGGGGGAAGGGTACTCGCGGACACCAAGGTGAGCGAGCAGTACCTGCTGGACCTGGAGAGGGAGGCCTTCGTGAGCCTGTGCGGTGACCCCAAGACACAGGCGAGGATGCAGCACATGCTCGCCACCGGCAAACCCCTCAGGAACTGAGCGTTGTAAAATTTTTCGAAGAGAAATTTTATTGGAGGAGAAGGACATGAAAGAAGCCGTCATCGTTGCCGCCTGCAGAACAGCGGTCGGGAGGGCTCCCCGCGGTATGCTGAAGGATACCCGGCCGGAATTCATGGGTACCACAGTGCTGGGAGATCTGCTCAAGAGGGCCGGAAACCTGGATCCCACGTTGATCGATGACGTGATCATCGGGTGCACCTTCCCCGAGGCGACCCAGGGTCTCAACCTGGGACGGGTGCTCGTGATGTCCATGGGCTGGCCGGATCGGATTCCCGGTATGACGGTCAACCGCTTCTGTTCCTCCGGACTGCAGGCCATTGCCATAGGCGCGGAGAAGATCATGTGCGGTTTCTCCGATGTGATCATCGCCGGCGGTGTGGAGAACATGAGCCAGATCCCCATGGGGGGCAGCATGCTCTACCCCAATCCCGCCCTCGTGGATACCCGGCCGGGCGCCTTCACGGGCATGGGTTTGACCGCCGAGAACGTGGCGGAGAAATACCAGATTTCCCGCGACGAGCAGGACGAGTTCGGTGCCAGAAGCCAGCAGAAGGCCGAAGCTGCCGTCAAGGCCGGCCGTTTCAAGAGCCAGATCGTCCCCCTGAAGGTGAAGATTCAGAAGAAGCTCCCCAACGGCCGCTTCACCTTTGAGGAGATCGTTTTTGACACGGATGAGGGTGTCCGCCCGGGGACCACCAAGGAGAGCATCTCCAGTATCCGTCCGGCCTTCAAGCCCACGGGGTCCGTCACCGCCGGCAATTCATCCCAGACAAGCGATGCGGCGGCGGCCGTCATGCTCATGTCCAAGGAAAAGGCAAAGGAGCTGGGGCTCAAGCCCATGGCCACCTTCAGGTTCCATGCGGTGGAAGGTTGCCCCCCCGAATACATGGGCGTGGGACCGGCGGTGGCCATTCCCAAGGTTCTGAATCTCGCAGGGATGACCCTGGACCAGATGGAGTTGATCGAACTGAACGAGGCCTTCGCGGCTCAGGCCATTTACTGCATCCAGAAACTCGGCATCAACCAGGAGATTACGAATGTGAACGGAGGCGCAATCGCCCTGGGCCATCCCCTCGGATGCACCGGGGCCAAGCTGACCACCCAGCTGGTTTACGAAATGCAGGAGAGGAACCTGCGATGGGGGTTGGTCTCCATGTGCATCGGGTTCGGCATGGGGGCAGCGGCTATCATCGAGAGAGAACCATACTAGAGAGAAGGCGCACGGTGCACATCCACAGCATTTTTACTTGAGAGAAGGAGACAGGTCATGGCAAAGGAAAAGCTTTTCAAGGGGGGGGAATTCCTGCTCACGGATGCCCTGCCCGAAGAGGTGTTCACTCCTGAGGATTACAGTAAGGACCAGAAGCTCGTGGCCAAGTCCGCCGAGGAATTCGGCACCAAGGAACTGCTCGCAAAGAAAGAGGAACTGGATGAGCTGAATCCTCCGCTGCTTAAGGAGATGCTCAGGAAGGCGGGCGATCTGGGGTTTCTGGGCGCCGACATGCCCGAGGTCTTCGGCGGCTCGGAGCTCGACAAGGTAAGTTCCATGTTGATTGGCGAAAAGCTCTGTTCAGGGGTCTCAGGCTTCATGGCCACCTATGGGGTTCAGACCGGCATAGGCAGCCTCCCGATCGTTCTCTTCGGAACCCCGGCCCAGAAGAAGAAGTATCTTCCCAGGATATCGAGCGCAGAGATCGTAAGCGCCTATGCCCTCACCGAGCCCGGGCACGGGTCCGACGCCCTCGGCGCCGAGACCACGGCCGCCCTTTCCGAGGACGGGAAACATTACGTCCTCAACGGGCAGAAGCAGTTCATCACCAATGCTGGCTTTGCGGATCTCTTCATTACCTATGCCCAGGTGGACGAGACCAAGTTCACGAGCTTCATCGTGGAGAGGGCATGGGAAGGGGTCTCGGTGGATGAAGAGGAAAAGAAGATGGGCATGCACGGCAGTTCCACCAGGGCCGTCATCTTCCAGAATGTGAAGGTACCCCTGGAAAACGTCCTGGGAGAGGTGGGGCGAGGCCACGTGGTGGCCCTCAACACCCTGAACGTGGGGAGGTTCAAGATCGCCCCCATGGTGGTCGGCTCGGCCAAGACCATTTTTGCAGAGGCCGTCAAGTATGCCAAGGGCAGGATCCAGTTTGGAAAACCCATCTCCGAGTACGGGCTGATCAAGCACAAGATCGCCGAGATGCTCATCCGCATCTACGTCACGGAGAGCATGGCTTACCGGACCGCAGCGCTGCTGGATATGGCCCTGGAAGGGATTGATCCCACCAAGGAGGATGCCGGCCAGAAGACGGGCGAGGCGATCCGCAAATATGCCCTGGAGTGCTCAATCAACAAGGTTTACGGCACGGAAATGCTGGACTTCGTGGTGGACGAGTGTGTTCAGACTTACGGCGGCTACGGTTACATCAAGGACTACCCGGCCGAAGGGGCCTACCGGGACTCCAGGATCAACCGTATCTGGGAGGGGACCAACGAAATCAATCGCCTGCTGATCGTGGACATGCTCATGCGGGCGGCCCTGAAGGGGGAGTTGCCGCTGCTGGACGCGATCCGCAAGGTCATGGCCGAGATCCTGGAATTCAGGCCTGCCATGGGTGAGGAGGAGGGTCTCCTGGAGAGCGAAAAGAAACTCGTCTCCATGGCCAAGAAGATCGGGATGCTTGCGGCAGGGGCCGCAACCCAGAAGTACATGGAGAAACTGGCCGGCCAGCAGGAGATCGTCGCCCTGATTGCGGAAATCATCATCGAGGTCTTCGCCATGGAATCCGCGCTCCTGAGGACCCTGAAAAAGGTCCAGAAGGAGGGTGCAGACGCATCCAGGATTCAATTGGCAGTCACCCGGGTGTACGTCAACGAGACCTTCCCTCAAATCGAAATCATGGGCAAGAAGATCTTCGCGGCAGTGTCCGAGGGGGAGGAACTCCGCACCCAACTCATGGGTTTGAAGAGACTGGCACGGCATACGCCGATCAACACCATTACGCTCAGGAGGGAGATTGCCGAGAGCGTCATTCCGGTGGCCCGTTACCACCTGACCAAGTTGTGATTCCTTTTAGGCACTTTTCATTTTCTTCATGATTGGGTATCATCGAGAGAGGGTTCCCTGGAGGACCCTCTCTTTTTCATTGTTTGGAGTCGTCCATGCCTGAGCAGATTCAGAGCCTGAGAAACATGGGGATCAGCGCCCACATTGATTCCGGTAAAACCACACTGACGGAAAGGATCCTCTATTACACGAAGAGAATCTTCGCGGTCCACGAGGTGAAGGGCAAAGACGGGGTGGGAGCCAAGATGGACTCCATGGAACTGGAGAAGGAGAGGGGCATCACCATCTCCTCCGCCGCCACCCACTGCACATGGAAAGGCCACCGCATCAACATCATCGATACGCCCGGTCACGTGGACTTCACCATCGAGGTGGAACGCAGCCTCCGGGTGCTGGACGGGTCCGTCCTCGTTCTCTGTGCCGTGGGGGGCGTTCAGTCCCAGTCCATCACCGTGGACCGGCAGATGAATCGATACCGTGTACCCCGGATCGCCTTTATCAACAAGTGCGACCGCACCGGGGCCGGGCCCTACCGGGTGGTGGACCAGCTCCGGAACAGACTGAACCACAACGCCGTCCTCGTACAGATGCCCATCGGGCTGGAGGGCGAGTTTTCAGGCATCGTCGATCTCGTCTCCATGAAGGCCTACACCTTTGGGGGCACTTACGGCAAAGACATGCAGGCCGGAGAAATCCCGGCCCCGGTCCTGAAGGAGGCCGAGGCGAGGAGGGAGGAACTGCTGGACGCGGCCTCCATGTTTTCCGATGAGCTGATGGAGGCCATTTTCGAGGGAAACGTGACAGAGGCCCTGATCCACCAGGCCATACGACAAGGGACCCTCCAGAGGAAACTGACCCCGGTCTTCCTGGGTTCCGCCTACAAGAACATCGGGGTGCAGACCCTCCTGGACGGCGTCTGCAACTACCTCCCCTCCCCCTTAGAGGTGGAGAACAGGGCACTGGATCTGGACCGTGACGGCAGGGAAATCACCCTTCCCTCGGACCCCACGGGGCCGCTGGTGGGTCTGGCCTTCAAGCTGGAGGTGACCCCCTACGGGCAACTCACCTACTTCAGGATCTATCAGGGAAGAATCACCAGAGGGGATGAGATTTACAACGCCAGAAACAGAAAGAAGATCCGGGTGGGGAGACTCGTGAGGATGCACGCCGACGAGATGGAGGAGATATCCGAGGCATCCGCCGGGGACATCATTGCCCTCTTCGGTGTGGACTGTTTCTCGGGGGACACCTTCACGGACGGCCGCATGAACTGCGCCATGACGTCCATCTTCGTGCCCGACCCGGTCATCTCGCTTTCCATCACCCCGAAGGACAACAAATCAGGGACCCAGCTCTCCAAAGCCCTGAACCGCTTTGTCAGGGAGGACCCCACCTTTCGCTCCTACGTGGACCAGGAATCGGGAGAAA
Organism: Deltaproteobacteria bacterium; assembly: GCA_016926135.1. The sequence continues at coordinate 1,697 of JAFGPH010000684.1, read as the reverse complement.
CGATCATCTCCGGCATGGGGGAACTCCACCTGGAAATCTACGTGGAGCGGATGAGGCGGGAATACGGAGCGGAGGTTGAGACAGGCATGCCCCAGGTGGCATACAGGGAGGCCATTTCGCAGCGCGCCGAGTTTGACCACACCCACAAGAAGCAGACCGGAGGGGCGGGCCAGTACGGACGGGTAGCCGGTTTCCTGGAGCCCTCCGAGGCGGGGGCCTATGAGTTCGTCAACGAGGTGAAGGGCGGAGCCGTCCCGACCCAGTTCCTTCCTGCTGTGGACAAGGGCTTCCAGTCCTGCCTGGAAAAGGGTCTCTTCCTCGGGTTTCCCGTCCTGGGCATGAGGGTGACCGTTAATGACGGCCAGTCCCATGCGGTGGATTCCTCGGAACTCGCCTTCAAGCAGGCAGCCGTCGGCGCCTTCAGGCAGGCTTATCTGAAGGCCCGACCCGTGATCCTGGAGCCTATTATGAAGGTGGCCGTGGAATGCCCTTCCGATTTTCAGGGAAACGTGATGGGCACCATCAATCAGCGCAGGGGTCTCATCATGAGCTCCACCGAAGACGGCGTCTTCACGACCGTCGAGGCGGAGGTTCCTTTGGCCGAAATGTTCGGCTACGCTACGACCCTGCGGTCCATCACCCAGGGCAAGGCGGAATTCACCATGGAGTTCGCGAAATACGCCAAGGTGCCCGATACCCTTGTGGAGGAGCTGAGGAAAAAAGCTGCGGAGAAGAAAAAAGGAGGTAAAGGTCGATGAAAGAGTTCGAAAAGGTGAGTCCCCTCAGGATCCTCGACAAGTCCGCGCATGGGGCGTTGGGTCGGGGCAACCTGGGCGCCCTGGTGGCGCGGGCGGGTGTCGGCAAAACGGCCTGTCTCATCCACATTGCCTTTGACAAGCTTTTCAGGAAGGAAAGGCTGATCCACGTCTCTCTGGAGGACATTCCCGAGAAGGTGACCTCCTATTACAACGTCATCTTCTACGACCTCGTGAAGGCCCTCGGCCTGAAGGGCGAAGAGGAATTGAAGATGCTCATCGACAGGAACCGGATGATCCTGGCCTACCTCAATCAGAGTTTCGGTGTTTCCAGGCTGAAACAGAGCCTTCAGAACCTCTCGGAGAAGATCGACTTCGTGCCGGACGCCCTGATCGTGGACGGGCTGGATTTCGCCAGTGCCGAAACCGAAACCTTTATGAAGCTGAAGGACCTGGCCCGGGAGTTTCAGGTGGAGATCTGGTTCTCGGCCCTCTCCGATCCGGGCGTCACGGAGCTGAATGCAGCGGGCATTCCCCACCCCTGCGCACGGGTGGAGGAATTCCTGAGCCTCATCGTCCAGCTCCAGCCCGCCCCGCCGGCTATCCTCCTTCGACTCCTGAAGGACCACGACAGTCCTGTGGGACCCGAGGCCAGCGTGGCCCTGGACCCGAACACCTTTCTCGTACGACCATAGGCGGTTTCAGTAAGCAGTGCTTCTGTGAGTCAATAACACGACGAAATACAGTGACAATCACCGAATCAGGGGGATGTTTTCTGCAATTGGTTGACCAAATGTTGACCAAACAGGACGGGCGCGGGTAATTCCTGCGCCCCAACGTTTTCTTGAAATATACCATCACTACTGTCCCAACGTTAGTCGAATAGATTCAGCTGGTTGCTGACATGGTCTACCTGGATTGTATGGTTGGCATTTGAAAGTG
>JAFGPH010000131.1 GCA_016926135.1 Deltaproteobacteria bacterium | reverse complement strand
CCGCAGCCGATATCCGCAACCTTCAGCGGCGCAGTCCGGTCGACCATGGCCAGCTTGAGCGCCTGTTCCGTCTCGGCATCCCCGCCGGGCCCTTGCCGATGGCCTTGCTTGTGCAGGTCGATCAATAGTTTATAATCATCCATCGTGTCATCTCTTCCTTGTTTTGGGTGAAGCGTTGGGTTCGACAAAGAAGTTCACCGGATACCATCCCTGCAGCACGGCAAAATATCCGCATCAGCCCACCTCACCCATGGGCGCCCCTTCGGTTTGTCGATGAGCCTTCAGAGCTCAAAGCACTCCCCGTAAAACTCCCTTACGGGCGGGGTCACTTCGAATGCGTCCACCTCGGCAAGGAAATCCAGATACGCCTCCAGGTCCGGGCTTTGCCGGGGAGTATTGCCCATGGCGATGAAATCGTCTTCGCTGAGCACGAGATCACGATCGAGGTCCAGCAGTTCACCCATGCTCTTCCCCCTGCGCTTCCCCTCGGACCGCAAAATCCACATCCTGTGTGGCGCGGGCATAGCCATAAGCCTGGAGTGCAAAGGCGCCAACGAGGGCGTAGTCAACCCTTTGTCTTTCGAAGAAGGCCGTCAGAAGCTCAAAAATTTTTTTGAATTCCACTCTTCCCGGACCCTCATGCCATGTACTGATGCTATCTCAGGGAGTTACAGGGTTCAAGGGGAATATGCCCTGAGGCCCCTTTCCCTTGACTCGGAGTCCCCTCTACCCTATCCTTCCTTAGAGGACACAGGTCAAAAATCTCTTCATATGGACAAAGAGCAGTTGGCAGGGATCATTCAGCGCAGACTCGGGCTGCAGGACCGGGAGTTCTCGGTCGTCCGGGAGAACCCGAAGTTCCAGCGCCTTTTTGAGAACGCCGTAAAGGGCGCCCGATATCGCCTGGTAGCCGAGGTGGTGGTGTCCAAGGGCTGCCACTCCGGGCACGTGAAGGGACAGAAACTGGTGTTCGACTCCGCGGGCAATCTCTTGACCCGGGAATGCCCGGAGCGCGTCTGCGCCTTTCTGATGCCGAACCTTACCGTGCTCATCAACGCCTTTTTCGAGAACCTCATGAACGGCAGGGACCCCAACGAGGTGATGTTCAACCGAACCGGATGTTTCGACGTGGGACATGCCTGCGGCGGCTGGGGTCACGTGATCGTGGAGATGCGGGCCGAACCCCGGGACTGAGCCGCTGCAAGGAGAAGGATGCATCATGGATACGGCTGACGACAGCGACGGCATGCACTACGAGGGGACGTGCATTAGACCCCCGAGCGAGGCCCACAGCATCCTCCTGCAGGTCACCCTGGGGTGCTCCCACAACAAGTGCACCTTCTGCGGCACTTACAAGGACAAGCGATTCGCCATCAAGGACGACAAGATCATCCTGGGCGACATCCTGTTTGCATCGAAGTACATGCGCAGACAGGACAAGCTCTTCCTCATGGACGGCGATGCCCTCGTAATTCCCCAAAGGCGGCTCATGTGGATCCTGGACCGCATCCGGGAGCACCTCCCGTGGGTCAAAAGGGTGGGGGCCTACGCCAATGCTAAGAGCCTCAAGCTGAAGACCCCGGAAGAACTGCTCGCGCTGCGGGAAAACGGCCTGGGCATCCTCTACTACGGCGTGGAAACCGGAGACGACGAGCTTCGAAAAAAGATCCGCAAGGGAACCGCGGCGCGGGAGTGCGTACAGATGGGCCGGAAGGCGAAAGAGGCCGGATTCAAGCTTTCCGTGACTGTGCTCCTCGGGATTGCCGGCCGGAAGAGATCCCTGGAACACGCCAGGGCCACGGGAAAGCTCCTGAGCGAAATGGACCCGGATTTCATCGGCGCCCTCACGGTCATGCTCATCCCGGGGACCCCCCTGTATGAGGAGTATCGAAGGGGAGAATTTGATCTGCCCGATGAGATCGAGCTCATGAAGGAGTTGAGGGAGATGATCCTGCACACCCACCTGACAAGAGGCCTCTTCTATTCCAACCATGCCTCCAATTACCTGCCCGTGAAGGCGAGATTGCCCAAAGGCAAGCAGGAGGCCCTGGACCTCATCGACCGGGCCCTGAGAGGGGAGGTGGGTCTCAGGCCGGAATGGATGCGCGCCCTGTGAACCCCTTCCTTCTTCAGGGGGACCGGGTTGCGGGGAGAAACCAGCGTCAAGAAGGCAGAAGCCTCAGGCTGGAGAGGAGTCTGAACATGGTCTATGAAGGATTCACGCCATATGATCCCGGCACCGCCGAACTCTACGAAAGGCGGCGGTGGTGGCTTGGAATGACGCTCGGCGACGTTCTGGATAAAAGCTGCGATCTGTATCCTGCGAAGACGGCCCTGGTGGGGGAAGGCAAGCGTTACACCTACCGGGAGTTTCGCGATCTCGTGGATCGTGCGGCATACGGCCTTCTTCAGCACGGCTTCAGGGCCGGAGACACGATGCTCCTTCAGCTCCCGAATTGCCCGGAGTTCGTCATCTCCTATTATGCCATGCAGAAGATCGGGGTCGTGATGGTCCTGCTGACGGTCAATCACTCGGTCCGGGAAATCGCCCACCTTGCCGACCTGACCCGGCCGAAGGGCTGGATCCTGCCGGATCGCTACCGAAGCATCGACTTTTCGGCGGTGACCCAAAAGGTGCAGACCCGGAATCCCTCTCTCGAGAGGGTTTACTTCCTGGGGGAGAACGAACCTGAAGGCGAACTTCGGTTCCGTGATCTCGTCAACAGCGCGGCCAGTCCGGAAGAAATCCGAAAAGCCCTGGAAAAGGCCCGTCCGGACCCTCGCGATGTGTGTCAGATCCTGCCTTCCGGCGGGACGACCGGGCTTCCCAAGGGCGCTCCCAGAACCCACAATGACTATCTCTGCAACATCGAGTACACGTCAAAGGCGTGGGACCTGAACGTCACGGACACCTGTCTCGTGGCGACCACGGTCGGACACAATCTCGCCCTGCTGGTGACGGTGACCGCCTCCGTCTTTCACGGCGCCACCATGGTGCTCCTGGATTCGACCAAGCCCGAAGATTTTTGCGCCGTCGTTCAAGAGGAAAAGGTGACCTGCACGGGCCTCGTGCCTACGCTCATCAGCCGGTATGTCAATTACGCGGATCTGGAGCGCTATGACATGCGCTCCTTGAAGAGAATCTATGTGGGCGCCGCCAACAGCCCTCCGGAACTGGTGCGCCAGGTGGAGGAAAAAATGGGGGCGCTCTACATCAATGCGTTCGGCATGGTTGAAGGGCCGCTCGCCCAATCAAGGCCGCAGGATCCGATCGACATCCGTTGCAACACCATCGGCAGGCCGTGCTGCCCGTATGATGAGCTCGTGACCCTGGATGAGAAGGGGATCCGCAATCCGGCCGGCAAGGAGGGTGAATTGGCCGCGAAAGGTCCGGGCGTCTTCACCGGCTATTTGAAAAACCCCCAGGCGAACCGGGACGCCTTCACCGGGGACGGGTACTTTCGAACCGGCGACCTTGCCGTCATCGATCCGAGCGGCGTGATCCGCATCACCGGAAGAATCAAGGATATCATCATCCGGGGAGGGGAAAATATATCGGCAAGGGACGTGGAGGACATCATCTCATCCCACCCGGGCGTGGAGTATGTGGCGGTGGTAGGCATGCCCGACCCGGATCTCGGGGAGCAGGTCTGCGCCTTCATCAAGCCTGTCGCCGGCGCAAAGCTCCGCAACGAGGATGTGATTGCCCACATGAAGAAAATGGATGCGGCAAAGGCCCATTTTCCGGCACGGATTGAATTAGTAGGACAGATCCCCCTGACCGCCGCGGGTAAGGCGGACAAAAAGGTGCTGAGGGAGGAAATCAGAAAACAAACTGAAAAACTTACCTAGACGGAGGGACGGCATATGAGTTACCCGAATCTTTTTGCACCCCTCACCCTGCGCGGGGTGACGTTTCCGAACCGGATCATGCGGACATCGATGGTCTCGGGTCTTGCGACCGAGGACGGCCATGTGACGGAGGATCTCAAAAAACGCTACCAGCGGGAGGCCGAGGGAGGTGCCGGTTTTCTCATCGTGGAGGCCGCGGTGATCTCCCCTTCCAGAAGCTCGTACAACCTTCGCATCAGCGACGACAGCTTTACGGAGGAACTCAAGGGGGTCGTCGAGGCGATTCGCAAGGGAAATCCCGAGACAAAGGCCGGGATTCAGATCATGCACTTCCTGAAGATCTCGAAAAGCGGCTGGAGGCAGAGGGTCTCTGATTTCAAGAAGGAGGATTTGCCGGTCATCGTGGATCAGCACGTCCGGGCGGCCAGGCGGGCAGTCGCGGCGGGTTTCGATTTCATTGAACTTCACATGGCGCATGCGTATACGGTTTCGTCATTCCTCTCTCTTTCCAACGATAGAACGGATGAGTATGGGGGATCTCTCCAAAATCGCATGCGATTGCCTCTGGAGATGTATCACGCCGTCCGGCAGGAGGTGGGAGAAAAGTTCCCTCTCGGGATTAGAATCAACGGCGAAGATTTCACGATCAGAGGCACGACTCTGCTGCAGAGCACAAAAATCGCGAAGAAACTGGCCGAGGTGGGCGCCGACTATATCAGCGTTTCTGCAGGCAGCCGGTTTGAGGACTGCATTCCGAAGGAGGGCACCCCGCCGGACCCCATGTCCGGCTACAGCGGACACCGGATGAGCCCGGAGTGGTGGATGCCCGACGCCACGCATGCTTATCTTGCAGAGGGCATTCGGAAAGCGGTGCGCGATGCGGGGAGCAAAGTCCCTATCGCCACCGCGGGCAAGATTCGCACGCCTCAGCAGGCGGAGGATCTGATCGCCGGGGGAAAGGCCGACATCATCGGTCTGTGTAGAGCGTTGCTCTGCGATCCGGATTGGCCGCTCAAGGCCAGGGAAGGCCGTGCCAAGGATATTGTTTCGTGCACCGCCTGCAACTGGTGCCTGGAGGCCGATTCCCGGTACGAGAAGGTGAATTGCTCCCGCTGGCCTGAGGGGAATCTTGCGGCGCCGACACCTTGGACAAAAAAGGATGCCAGGGCGAGTGCACTATCCAAGACGGCTGAAGGGGATTAAGAAAAGGGAGGGAAGTCATGGAGATCAAAAGACTGGGTGTAGTGGGGACGGGACAAATGGGGTCCGGAATCATACAGGTCTTTGCCCAGGCCGGCTATGAGGTGACGGGCGTGGACGCGGCTCCCCAAATGATTGAGAAGAGCGTCAAAGGAATCAAAAAGAGGCTCGCCGGCAGGGTCGAAAAGAAGAAGATGACCCAGGAGGAATTGGATGCCGTCATGGGCAGAATCAAGACGAGCACAAAACTGGAAGACCTCGCCGAATGCGATATCGTCGAGGAGGCCGTGCCGGAGGACCTCGAGCTGAAAAAGCGGCTTTTCGCCCAGCTCCATAGCATTTGCAAACCGGAGACCATCTTCGGCACGAATACCTCGGGCCTGTCCGTGACCGACATGGCGGTGGCCAGCCAAAGAGGGGACAGACTGATCGGCATGCATTTCCACAACCCTGCACCCGTCATGCAGCTTCTGGAGCTGGTCAGGACCATCATGACAAGCCGGGAGACCGTGGAGACGGTTAAGAAGTGGGGCGGTACCCTGGGGAAGACCGTCGTTGTGGCGCCGGATGTGGGAGGCTTCATTGTGACCCGGTTGTTCACCCCGTTTCTCCTCGGGGCCGTGCGCATGCTGGAGGCTGGCATTGCCACCCGGGACGAGATCGACGTATCCATGAAAATGGCCGTCAATCATCCCATGGGACCTCTGGAGGTGATCGACTTTATCGGTCTGGACACGGAACTCTCCATTGCCGAATCGCTTTATGAAGAGACCCGGGAGGCCAAATATGCGCCGCCGCTTCTGCTCAGGAAGATGGTGACTGCGGGATGGCTGGGACGGAAAACCGGCAAGGGGTTCTACGACTACAAGTGAAGATGTCCTTTGAAACCAGAAATCCTATCGGCCCCGAACGGCGATGCCGGGGGGCCGATTAATCCCCTTTCAGGACCTCCATCAGCATTTTTTCGAGCTTGTCCTCGGCGTTCTCATCCGCATACCGCGGTCTCTCGATGTCAGGGAACAGCGAGAAGAGGCCCTTCATGATGACTTCGGCATGCGGGGGACAGCCGGCCAGGTGTTTCCCCGTCCCTGCATGGTGCAACTGGCAGATCCCCATGAAGACATTCGTCTCCTCCGGGTTCGGCTCCGCTTTCGTGTCCGGTCCCAAAAAGAGGTTCACCTTTTTCTCAAAAGGACGATCGATCAGGAGGCTCCCGGGGTTTTTCGGATCCGGCCGTCTGAGTTTATTGAGGACATAGTGCAGGTACCCTCTGCATCCCCCGCAGGCATGGCCGTCATGAACGATAAACTTCCGGCCGCCGCTCACATCGACCGCCGCCTCCCTGAAGGGGCTCCGCACCTCTTCCACCGTGGCGCCGACCACCCGGATCTTCTCCGCTTCCATGGGCCCCAGCCCCTGCATGTATCCGAACAGGACCGGTGGGGAGAGAACAGGATCAAAGCCCATGATCCTCATGGTCGTCGCGTCGACGGCCACGGGATTGGTCCCGCCGATCAGCAGATTCATGGTCTTCGGCGATCCGTAGACCGGTCCGAAATCTTCCTGGGCCGTGAGGCCGTCCACGATCACGAGTTTCGACTTTACGAGATGGTGGGTATTGATGAGATTCTGCCAGAGCCCGAAAAAATGGCTCATGTATTTCTCAAGGGGAGCCAGGGCGCCCTGGAAATTCTTGATGCTCAAGGAAACCAGGGCGGCAAAATGGGTCTTCATGACCGGCAGGTTGATGATCACGTCCGCCTGCTCCAGGGTGACCGGAATCTCCCGGGAGAGCATCCTTTTCCCGTGCGGCACGGTTTTCCGAACCAGTCTGTCCGTGTTGAGGTCTACAAGCGAAACCCTCTCGGGATCGATTTCCGTCAACCGGTCATACCCGTAATGGGCAAAGAGCTTCCCGGTCTCGGCCCGGTTGATGGAAGCCCCTTCGGCCACCGTCACCTTCCCGGCGACCGGAAGCAGGAGCTTGATCAGCGCCCTGACCAGCCCCAGGTCCGTCACGACCCCGCCCTGGTAAACACCGTCCCTGAGGCCATGGTCCGCCACCACGTTGGGTTTGATGACGACGTTTTGCCCCTCGCCCACAAATCGATCCAGACCGCCGAGCGAGCGGATGACGTTCGTGAGGGCCGCCGTGAGTTCTTCATCGCTCCTGGTGGGCGGGACCTTTTCGATGACCACCTTTTCCTCATTCGGGTAAGGTTTCGCCGGCGGTTTCCCCTTGACCTTTCGGAGGTACACGGAGATGCTCAGCTCCATCTTCACGAGGGACGCCCCGTCTCTTTTGAACTCACGCGTGGGTCGAAACCCGTATTCGAGCATCCAGCGGTATTTTTCCTGATCCTTATCGAGGATTTCGGCGGAAACCAGGCTCTCCCGGTCGATGAGGGCATCCACGATGGCCCCTTCCAGGCCCTCACCCGCGGCCTGATCCTTCCGAACGATGATCTCTTCAACGGCGCTGGTGTCGGGCCTGTAAACAAGCCAACCGACCGGCCCGGTTTCCTCATTCGCCTCGAACAGGACCACGCCGGCGTCGCCCTCCCACTGCCTGAGTCTACTCTCCGCATAGCGCCCGTCCGGGTCTGCAGATCGGTAATACTCTTTCAGGCGCGCCGCGAAGTCCTTCGAAAAAGATGTCTTTTTCAATGTAATGCTTTGGGTCATAACTCCTCCACATGCCCGCCTTTCGCCGGCGACAAACCGCGACTTTCCGGTTTACCGAAGCGGGGCGCCGCTTTTTTTGAGGTGAGAACGATATGAAAAAATCTACAAGTCTCCGACCGGCGTGTCAAGGCGGTTGAGGGCCCGCACATTGCGGCAGCTTGACCTGGTGAAATCTTTTTTTATAATCTCATCGAGGGGTGTATATGGGAAACGGCATTTGGGCAATTGTTTATGATCTCCAAAACGACGGCAAGGAAAACTATTTAACCTGGTTTCACGAGGTTCATATCCCGGAGAAGCTTTCGCGCCCGGGCTATGAATCGGCAGCGCATTTCCGATCCCTGGATGCCGAAGCTTCCGAAAAGCCGGCGGGCAGTTCATGCCGCGGTGCATCCAACCTTGCTCTCTTTGTGGGGGAGACGACACGGACCTTCTTTGATCCAAGCCCCGGCCAGCTCAAACAGCGTCAGGATGAGCTTACCCGAACCATGATCGGGAGACGTATCGGGGCGGTCTCAACCATATACACAATAGAGTGGCGGATGGATCAGAACGGATTTTATCCCGGCAGCGGCGAGGCCCCGATCGGCCGATTCATCCGCATGGAGCGATTTGCAGATCCGGACAAAGATGAAGACCTCGAGGTTTGGTGCGCTCAGGAGCGGGCTATCCAGGTAAGCCGGATTCCGGGCTGTCTGGGCATCACCAAGGTCTTGGCTGCCATGGGAGCACCGAGGCATGCCCTGATTTCGGAATTTTCAGATCTCGATTGTCCCGAAGCCAAGGCCCTGTTTTCAAATCGCCGAGAACCGGAGAATCCAGGGCCCTTTGGATTCTGCGGTGTCCCCTTTTCAGGTCAACGGATCTGTCCGCCCGTGTGATCTTGCAGAAAATTTCCGCAAGACTGCACTCTCGCGTCATCTCATGGCCTGTGCCGTGGCTTCGGCCGTGTCCCGGGGAAAAAGGACTCAAGTCCTCCCTGGTTTAGAACCTTCAGGTGCAGATTGAACATCGTACCATCCCAATCGAACAGGAAGGCCTTGAATGGGTCTTTAACCTTTTCCTTGTTTTGGAAATAAATTCCCTCTTCAACCATCGAATCCCTGGATCTTCCCGTTTCCAGCGCTCTCCTGATTCGATCCTCCCTCAGAAAGAAGACCTCCATCGCGCGGCCGAAAACCCCTTCGATATCCCTGGAGATCACTCCATCGTGGGCTGTCAGGAGCAGCCTCGGCTTCATGGACTTGAGCTTCAGAAGGGACTCCACATAACGACAGATGTCGCAATCTTCGAATCCGTACCAGGGGCCGAAGGGACCGAAACCGAGATCGCTCGTGAAGAGGATTTTTTCACGCGGGAACCAGGCTGTCGTGTGTCCCGGCGAATGGCCCGGGGCAGGCAGGAGGATCATCTTTGTCTTCTTGAGGTCGAGTGTGAAGGAGCCGTCATAGGTGCTGAACTCCCGGCAGCCGCCGAACTTGAGGTGTTCCAGCACAAATCGTTTCCAAAGTTCCCCGCTGGGCATTTTCCCGAGGGTCTTCTCGAGAAAGAACTCGGGGCTTGCCACGTAGTCCGCTTCAGCCAGGGGCACCAGCAGTTCGGCGTCCGAGACGCTCCGGACCAATCCGCCCCACAGGGAGTGGTCCAGGTGGTAATGAGAGATCACGGCAAAATCCGGCTTTTCGGAT
>JAFGPH010000683.1 GCA_016926135.1 Deltaproteobacteria bacterium | reverse complement strand
ACGGCTCCGACCGGCTGGATTTCACCTATATCGACGACCTGGTGCAGGGTCTCGTGAAGGTGGTGGCCAACGAAGAATCCAAGAACCAGATTTTCAATCTCACTTTCGGCTTCAGCCAGTCCATCAGCGAGATGGTCGAGATCCTCACGGAGCATTTCCCCGGTGTGAAGGTCCACTTCCTGCCCAAGGACGATCTCATGCCCGACCGGGGGACGCTTTCCGTGGACAAAGCTCGCGCCCTCCTGGGCTATGAACCATCCTGGTCGCTCAAGAGCGGCTTTCCCAAGTATATCGACTGGTACAAGGAGCTCTTCCGTGACATCAAGAACACGGGAAAGATCAACCTGCTCTTCTGACATGGCCGAGGGATCATCCGACAACATGCAGAAGGAAGCATGGCCTCAGACAGACGAATGGCTGGCGGGCTTCCTGGGCTGTCGGGTTTTCCGTCTGAACATGGGGGACTCACTGGTTTACGACCCCGCCGGCGTGGAGAAAACGAGGAGAATGCTCACCAAAGGGCCCTGCTTTGCTTATGCCAAGGCGGGGACGGGAGAGCATGAGAAGTTGGCCATCCTGGAGGGAATGGGATTCAGGTTGATTGACACGAATATTACCATGGAGAAGAAATGCAGCCCCCAGACCGGGTCCGGGTCTGCAAAGGACGTCCGGTTCGCCATGCCGGGAGACCGAGAGGCCGTTCGAGCCATCGCCAAGGAGAGCTTCGTCTTCTCACGGTTTCACCTGGATCCCATGATTGACAAAGAGACGGCCGACTGTATCAAGGCCGGCTGGGTCGAAAACTATTTCTACGGAAAGAGGGGAGACTCCCTCGTAGTGGGCGACCTGGGGTCCGGGCTGGGTGGTTTCCTGCTCCTCCTGCATTCCGCAACAGACCTGGTGATTGACCTGATCGCCGTGGCCGAGGGTTCCCGGCGAAAAGGCCTGGCGGGGGCCATGATCGCCTTTGCCGAACGGCAGATTCCGGGTTTTGAGCGGATCCTGGTGGGGACTCAGGTCGCGAACATCCCTTCGATTCGCCTGTACGAAAAACTCGGTTTCCGGTTCCATGCAGCTTCCTACGTGTTCCATTTCCATCACAAGGGGTGAGGGGTCATGAAGATCGGACCTGTCGATCTTGATCGCGAGGTTCTGGTGGTCGCCGAGATCGGCAACAACCACGAAGGGAACGTAGACCTTGCAGAGAAGATGATCGGTCTCGCGGCGGAGGCCGGTGCCGGTGCCGTCAAGTTCCAGGCGATCGTGCCGGAACGGCTGGTATCGATAGAGCAGACGGAGAGGATCGAACAACTCCGCCGCTTTCAACTCAAGGAAGGAGACCTGAAAAGGCTCGCTGAGCGGGCTCATGCGGAAGGCATCGTCTTTCTCTGCACCCCTTTTGACATCGAGACAGCGCAATTTCTCAGCCCTCTTGTGCCTGCCTTCAAAATCGCCTCCGGAGACTTCACGTTCTATCCCCTCCTTGAGACCGTGGCGGACACGGGGAAACCCATCCTGCTTTCTGTCGGTGGAACGACCCTGGAGGAGGTGAAGCGAACCCGGGAGTTTATCCGGGCGAGGTGGAAGGGGAGGGGGATCGGAGGGGATCTTGCCCTGCTTCATTGCGTGGTCAGTTACCCCACGCCGACTGAAGAAGCCAACCTCCGGGCCATCGAAACGCTCAAGGGATTGGGAGATGTCGTGGGGTATTCCGATCACACCATGGGAGTGGAGGCGGCAGTTCTTTCGGTTGCCCTGGGAGCAAGAATCGTGGAGAAGCATTTCACGATCCGCAAGGATTACTCCGACTTTCGGGACCACCGCCTCTCTGCCGATCCGGACGAGTTGAAGCAGATGGTGAAACGCATACGGGATGCGCAGCTCATGCTCGGGGACGGGGAGAGGAGTGTGGGGAAGAGCGAGAGGGGAAACATCGAGGCTGTGAGGCGTTCCATCGCGGCCAGCAGGGAACTGTCGGCTGGGACGCGGATTGAGCGCACCCACCTTTGCTGGGTGAGACCCGCCGGGGGCATCGCCCCAGGACGGGAGCCGGAAATCCTGGGCAGGGTGTTGAGGAGAAGCATCCGGGCAGGAGAATTCATCGTGCACGAGGATCTCCTATAGTCAAAGGTCACCGGGTATGTGCGGCATCGCAGGCTACGTGGGAAAACGACCGCTTTCAGAGGAGAGGAGCCGGAGGTGCCACCTTCTCATGGGAAGACGGGGCCCGGATGCGAAGGGTATCTATAGGTTCCAACTCGCCGGGGACAGAGGGGAGGTTTGCCTTCTGCACACGAGGCTCTCCATCATCGACCTGGATGCGAGGGCCGGCCAGCCCTTTCGATTCGGTTCCAAGGTGATGGTTTTCAACGGGGAACTTTACAACTACGTGGAGATCAGGGGAGAGCTGGCTTCGAGGGGCCGGACCTTCCGGACCACCAGTGACACGGAGGTGCTGATCCAGTGCCTGGACGAGTACGGTCCGGAAGGGCTGGACCGGTGCGAAGGCATGTGGGCTTTTGCCCTCTTCGATGAGAACGACGGCTCTCTGCTGCTGGCGCGGGACCGGTTCGGTGAAAAGCCCCTT
>JAFGPH010000682.1 GCA_016926135.1 Deltaproteobacteria bacterium | reverse complement strand
TGTGGATGATGATCGAGCTTCTTCACACCCAGGTAGAGAATTTGCGGGGCGGCCGGTTCCGCGTCCAGGTCTTCGTAGAGCTGGCACTCGTGGCCTTCATCCGGAAATTGTTCGTCGCCGCGATCGACGAAAAAGAGGCCGTCACCTTCGCCCTTTTGATCGGCGGTCTGTTCGTTCTGGGTGTGGTCTTCTATTTGGTGTCCAGGGTGGAACCGCGTCCGAGAAGATCATGACCCTGGCGGCCGGAATTCGGCTTGGACCAATCCGTGCATGCGGCATCGACAGGTGATCGGCCCACCGCGAGAAATGCCATCCATGGGTTGGAGGGAAAACAGGACGATAGGCCCGCCTTGCCGAAGACGGCCATCTCCGAGAAGAATGCGCCAAGAGCAGGAGTTGCCATGAGCAGACACTCGTTTAGAGAAAAAGTGGTGATCGTAACCGGTGCATCCAGCGGAATCGGCAGGGCACTGGCCCTCCGGCTCGCAGGCGAGGGGGCGTTGCTGGCCCTAGCCGCCCGCAACGCCGACCGCCTCCGGGGGATCGCATCGGAGTGTCAGAAACAGGGCGGCACGGAGATCGCCGTTCCCACCGATGTGGCCGACGAGGGGCAATGCAAGCGACTTGTTGAGCAAACCGTCGCACGATACGGCCGCATCGATATGCTCGTCAACAACGCCGGTATCGGGGTGGTCGACAGCTTTGATGACCTTCCCGACCTTCGTCTCTTCAAGCAGGTCATGGACGTCAACTTCCAGGGTGTTGTCAACTGTGCCTATCATGCCCTGACCTGTCTCAAGAAAACCAGGGGCCGGATCGTCAACGTCTCGAGCCTGGCGGGGAAGATAGCCCTTCCCTTGAATACCTCTTAAGTTGCGAGCAAGTTTGCCGTGATCGGCTTCTCGGATTCCCTGCGCATGGAACTTGCCAGGAGCGGAGTCAGCGTCACAGTTGTGTGTCCTTCCTGGGTGGTCACCGAATTCCATGAGCGTCTCATGGACAAGGAGGGCACTCCGAAGGGTCCGGAAGGGCGACGCATTTACACGAAGAGGACCATGACGGCGGACCGCTGTGCGGAGATCATCATGGAAGCCGCCGGGCGGCGCAAGCGAGAGGCGATCATCTGGCCCGGGCCCCTCGCAATGTGGTTTAGGCTGATTGCACCCAGCGTGTTGGACAGGATTATTGTCAGGACCTTTCTCCGCCTTTCAACAAAGGGCAAGTAGCGGACACTCTGCAGTTGTCATTGACCTCTCTTGAAGGCTCTGTTATCCAACGATCTCAGTCTGTTTTTTTTGAAGAAGGAGGAATCCCAGAACCATGAGCCAGGAACCGAACAAGGTCATCTACTCCATGATCGGTCTGGGCAAATACTACCACAAGAAACCGGTCCTCAAGGACATCTCCATCTCCTACTTCTACGGGGCAAAGATCGGGGTGCTGGGCCTCAACGGCTCCGGCAAGAGCACCCTTCTGCGGATCATGGCAGGGGTGGACACGGAATTCGTGGGCGAGACCCTCCTCTCGCCCGGCTACACCATTGGCTTCCTGGAGCAGGAACCCCAACTGGACGACGCCAAAACGGTCAAGGAGATCGTGGAGGAGGGGGCTGCGGAGGCGGTAAGGCTTCTGGAAGAATTCAACCGCATCAATGAGAAGTTCGCGGAGCCCATGTCCGAGGGAGAGATGAACAGGCTCATCGAGCGCCAGGGCGAGGTGCAGGAGCGCATTGAGGCCCTGGATGCCTGGGACCTGGACTCCAGGCTGGAAATGGCCATGGACTCCCTCCGCTGCCCCTCCGGCGACACCCCGGTGAAGATCCTCTCCGGGGGAGAGAGGCGCCGCGTTGCCCTGTGCAGGTTGCTGCTGCAAAAACCCGACATCCTGCTCCTGGACGAGCCCACCAATCACCTGGACGCCGAATCGGTCGCCTGGATGGAGCGACACCTCCAGCAATACCCGGGCACAGTGATCGCAGTGACCCACGACCGCTACTTCCTGGACAACGTGGCGGAGTGGATTCTGGAACTCGACCGGGGCGAGGGAATACCTTGGAAGGGCAACTATTCCTCATGGCTGGAACAGAAGCAGAGCCGGCTGGCACGGGAGGAAAAGGCAGAGAGCAAGCGCCGCAAGACCCTGGAGAGGGAACTCGAGTGGATCAGCATGTCCCCCAGGGGCCGCCACGCCAAGTCCAAGGCCAGGATCAGTGCCTATGAGACCCTCCTGGGACAGGAGGGGGAGAAGAGGGAAAAGGACTTGGAGATCTACATCCCTCCCGGGCCCCGGCTGGGAAACCTCGTCATCGAGGTGGAACACCTCGGCAAGGCTTACGGCGACCGCCTGCTGGTGGACGACCTCACTTTCTCTCTCCCTCCGGGCGGGATCGTGGGCGTCATCGGCCCCAACGGGGCCGGCAAGACGACCCTCTTCCGCATGATCACCGGCCAGGAGGATCCCACCTCCGGTACCATCCGCATAGGGGAGACGGTGAACCTCGCTTACGTGGACCAGAGCCGCGATGCCCTGGACCCGGAGAAAACCATCTGGCAGGTCATCTCCGAAGGCCAGGACACGATTCAGCTCGGGAGCAGGGCGGTCAATTCCCGCGCCTACGTGGCCCGGTTCAATTTCTCCGGGACCGATCAGGAGAAGAAGACGGGCAATCTCTCCGGCGGGGAGAGGAACCGGGTGCACCTGGCCCGGATGCTCAAGGCCGGAGCCAATGTGCTCCTTCTGGATGAACCCACCAACGACCTTGATGTGAACACCCTCAGGGCACTGGAAGAATCCCTCCAGAACTTTGGCGGCTGCGCGGTGGTCATCAGCCACGACCGGTGGTTCCTGGACCGGATCGTCACCCACATCCTGGCCTTCGAAGGGGAAAGCAGGGTGGTGTGGTTCGACGGCAACTACTCGGAGTATGAGGCGGACCGCAGGGCCCGGATCGGAGAGGCTGCGGCCCAGCCCCACCGCATCAAGTACCGCCGCCTCACAAGACCATAGGAGTGGCCTCCTCACCTGTAGGTCAGATTCTAGACTGTCTTGTTCCGCGATCCCGGCCCATGGAATTGGCCGTGTGACAGAATGTCTCAGATTCCGAGCCTGTCTTGCCGGGGAAGGCCCTTTGTCCTGATGTGGGATCGAACCGCTGTCCTGAGAGTGCATTTCAACCTTCGCGGCAGGCACCTTTGGGGTTGAGTGTAGGGAAAGAATACCTTGAGTCTGTTCTGCGAGCGGTTAGCTTATCGTGATGTAAAGTTGGAGAGTACCCCGGCCACTCAACTGTCCCATTTCAATCATGCTATAATACTGGATCCAGAAATTGCCCAGGTCAAGCAAGTATCGGTACTGCTTCGACGAAATGCTTATTCTTTCGCAGGAGTTCAAGCATCGGGTCGTCAACAATTCTTGCTTCGGTGCCACCATCATAGGCGAGCAGACAGAGCCACATGTTGGCCTTAAAATGGGTTTCAGTCCATCTGAGGAAGGGCTCGAAACATTCTTCTGCCCACAGCGCAGCGGGGAATGGGTAGTACCGTCGGTATTTGGGCAGGACGAACTCGTTGAAATGTGGGCCGGCTTTGTTTCGCTTTTGCGCTACTTCAAGTTCAACCCAGCCAACCAGATCCCATACTTCCCCGTTATGGACCGCTGCGATATTCATCCCCAAATCTACAAGAAGAAAATCTAACTTGCGCGTAATGCCACGAAATGCAATCGAATAATATGTCTGTTTCCAAGATAGGCAGAAGGAGCACTTAAATCGACGCCTATTCCGCTGCACCCGGATATTGAAGAGTTTGAATGGGTTTCTTATCTTTTGCGTGCATCGCAATAATGATACCGAGATCATCAGGTCAAAGGTTAATGAAATGCCGACACTTGAAGAACATTCTCGCAAGTGCCTGGAGCTAACAGGCGAGCCTTTCGAAGAAGTTCATCGGTGGCTGGATGAATTCCACGTTCGGCCGCTGTTGACCGATCATCGACGGCATCTTCGCCGGATCGAGTGGGTAACGCCGGGAGTCGTATGGGCGATGGACGGCACGCAATACGATGCAGGCCCTACTGGCAAAATCCATCTTTGCAATGTGCAGGACCTGGGTTCGAGGTATAAGTTCTTGCCCCTGGCGGGAGGCCATCCTGTTGGTGAACCTATCGCAGAGTACCTGCGCGACAAGTGTGATCGCTATGGCGCTCCTGTGGTGCTCAAGCGGGATAACGAGGGGACGCTGAATCATCTTGCCGTAAACGAGGTTCTGATGGAGTTCTTCATTCTGCCGTTGAATAGTCCCAGGGATTACGCGCCCCATAATGGGGCGATTGAGGAGTCGCAGCGGGAACTCAAGGGGTGTTTACGGGAGAAGCTCGCGTTAGCCATGTCCAGCCCCCAGAACCATATGGCTGCCTATGCTGAAAGTGCAGTGAACGATATGAACCATCGGGTCCGGCCTTGTCTGAACGGACGGACATCCTGCCAGGTGTTCTTTGCACCACGCGTTACCCCAGCATTTAACAGACGCCAAAGGAGGGAGATTTATGATAGTATAATGGAAAAGGTAGAGACAATCTTATCGAGAATGAAACAATCTGCTCAGGCTATCAGAGAATCAGCCTGGAGGATCGCGGTGGAATCCTGGCTCACATCCAGGGGCCACGTCAAACCCCACATCAAGACAAAAGTGTCACCCAAATTTTCTCCTTTTTTAGCTCATGAATAGGTAGTCGCTAACAATAATAAAATCGACCATCCTTCTCAGGTACAATCTGCTTGCGACTTTCACAGTTCATCAGACACGGGCATCGGCCACTTGATTTTCGGCAAGAACCTTGACCTCGTGTTCGAGTCGGCCTTCGAGTCTATCCTTTTCCATTTCAATGTCGTAGCGTGCCTGAAGATTGAGCCAGAAACGCTCAGAAACACCAAAATAGCGTGACAGCCTGAGCGCTGTATCCGCACTGATGGAACGCTTGCCGTGAATAATCTCGTTGATGCGGCGCGGATGCACGCTCACATCCTTAGCCAATCGGTACTGACTGATACCCATTGGCTGCAGAAACTCCTCCAGCAAGATCTCTCCAGGATGGACAGGTGGGAATTTCTCACTCATAGCGGCCTCCTAATGGTAATCCGTGATCTCAACGTCATAGGCGTTTCCTTCGTGCCACCGGAAGCAGATTCGCCACTGCTCGTTGATGCGTATGCTATGCTGACCGGCACGATCTCCAGAGAGTTTTTCAAGCCGATTTCCCGGAGGAACACGGAGGTCATCAAGTTCTTCCGCGGCGTCGAGGATCACAAGTTTCTTCCAGGCGATTCGATGCAAGTGAGGTGAGACGCGCCGCGAAAAAAGACGCTGAAAGACCTTCTCAGTTTCTTTGTCGCCAAAGGTTCTTATCATTGCGGGTAGATAATAGCGAGATACGTTACTAATGTCAAGCGATGTTGACCCA
>JAFGPH010000681.1 GCA_016926135.1 Deltaproteobacteria bacterium | reverse complement strand
TTTCAGGATCTTGAACTCATGAACCGTGCCGATCAGGGAATCAAAGTCCTTGATGGGTTTCAGGCTGATCTGGGAACCGGGCAGAAAGGCGGGAAGTCCTATGTCGACGGACATGCCCCCTTTGACCCTAGCCGTGACCTTCCCTTTGATGGTGAGACCCTTTTCGTAAACGTCCCTGATTTCATCCCAGATCTTGATCTTGGCCGCCTTCTCCTTGGACAGGATGATGATGCCCTCGTCATCCTCCCTTCTCTCCAGGATCACATCGACTTCGTCGCCCACCCGGGCCGTGACCTGTCCATTCGAGTCGATGAACTCTCCGATAGGGATCTGGCCCTCCGACTTGTAGCCGATGTCCACCAGAACGAACTCTTTGTCCACGTGGACAATTTCACCACGCACGAGCCCTCCTTCCTGGATACTCTTCAGGCTCTCCTCGTAAAGCTCCAGGAAGTTCTTGTCTTGCTCGGACTTGGCTCCCTCCCTGTCATCCCCTGCCTTGACCCTGGACTCCACACGATCTGTGTCTCGAGTTTCTTCCGCTCTTTCCTCTTGCGCCTCTGTGGGTTCCTGTGTTTTGTCTGTTTGTTCTCCCATTAACGCCTGCACCCCCTCCGTGTTTTCTCTCAGGCCTCCATGCCCTAAACCTGGTATGTGTAGCAAATCCGTATTGAAAGTTCAATACCTAAGTACACCTTTTCATAAATACGTTCACGAATACGGGGCGTATAGCGGGCCGCCCTGGGGGTGGTCTCTCAGGGCTGCAGTTCATGTTTCTTTGCTGCCATCACCGCCTTCCATGCACCCCACGATCAGATCCACCACCTCATCCGGAGTCAACGACGTGGTGTCAATGATCACCGCGTCCTTTGCCGCAACCAGGGGCGCAATGGCCCGCCGGCTGTCTTGCTCGTCTCTCTTCCTGAGCTCGGTCTCGACCTCATCCCTCCTCACCGTCTCGCCCCGGCCGAGCCTTTCGAGATATCGCCTTTCCGCCCTAATCTGCGGTGCGGCCGAGACAAAGAACTTGTATCTCGCCTCCGGAAACACGACTGTTCCCATATCCCTGCCCTCGGCGACCAGACCTCCGTCCCTGCCGATTTTCCTCTGGAGCCCGGTCATCGCCTCTCTGACTGTGGCCACGGCGGAGATCCTGGATGAGAGAAGATCCATTTCCGGGCTTCGGATCGCCAGGGTGATATCCTCCCCTCCGATCAGAAGACGGCTGCCGCCTTCCTCTGTTTCGAAATGGAGATCCAGCCGCCGGCACAGCCGCCCCAGCCCATCTTCGTCTTCCGGCGCCGTCCCGGTCTTCATGGCCTGCCAGGCAACGGCCCGATACATGGCTCCCGTATCGAGATAGAAGAAGCCGAGTCGAACGGCGAGAAGCTTGCTGACCGTGCTCTTTCCGCTCCCTGCCGGCCCGTCTATGGTGACAATGGGATTCTTGAGTTCCTCCAACCCTTCAGCGCCTCTACCCCAGAGTTTCCAAGCGACGTCATGCGATCTCAAAGGGCCATCTCGGACAGCACCTTACGAAACAGGAGCTTGACCCGGTCGGGATACGGGCGTTTTCAGCGGCCCGCTAAAGTTCCAGCTCGCTGTTCTCCTTGGCCGCTTCGATCTGAACACTGGCGTCTCTTTTTCGGGCAAGATCTTCGCACAACACCTTGATGGCTGTCACTTCCGGGTCTGTTCGGGAGGGGTCGTGATGGAAAAGGACCAGTCGCTTCACAGCGGCCCGGCATGCGAGGTCAAGGGTGGATGGATAATCGGAATGGCCCCAGTCACGCCGTTCAGGAATCTCCTGGGGGGTATACTGGGCGTCGTGGATCAGGATGTCCGCGCCCTGGCAGAACCTGACGTAATCATCAGGGGATCTGCCCTCCCAGGAATCCTCTCTGAGTTCGTTATCCGTGATGAAGACAAGGGTCTTGTCCCCCTCTCGGAAACGAAAACCGTAACCGCCCTGGGGGTGGTGAAGGGGAATGCTCTCGATCAGGGTCCCGTCGATTTCCAGGGACCCCTTGCTCAGCTTGTCGAGATACCTGATATCCGCCTTCAGATCATCGAAGGTGATGGGAAAGAACCCGTCCCCCATCTTGTTGTCGAAGGTGTACCGCAGGCCTTTCATGCAGGTAGAGTACCCGTCGATGGACAGGCGGCTGGCCCTATTGTAGATGGGTGCAAAAAAGGGAAAACCCAGGATGTGATCCCAGTGGATGTGGGTCACCAGAAGGTGGATATCCAGCCCCTCACCGGTGGCCGCCAGCTTGTCACCCAGCGGCCTGATCCCAGTGCCGGCGTCCACGATGACGGTCCTGCCGCTTCCAAGGGTTATTTCGAGGCAGGTAGTGTTTCCTCCGTACAAGGTCGTGTTCTTTCCAGGTACCGCGATCGAACCTCTCGTACCCCAGAACCTCAGCTTCATCATCCGCACCCCTATCGGCCGGCAGCTTACACACAAGCCTATTTAAAATAGACAGCTTAAACGGAATATGCTTAACTGAAACACTAGAAGTGCTAAAATCTACGTAATCCCATTGCATGTGTCAATTTAAAATATCGCTTTTCTGACAAGTTATGGCCTTTCGTCTCCCATACCATCCCGGATCAATTCTCTGCCGCTTCTCATCCCCGTGGATCATCCTTCTCTGGTTCTCCCTCACCTCACCGTCGGCGACCTCCGCCGGGGATGAGCCATTCTACCATGCGGTCCCCGGGCTTGTTGATGTGAGAACCACATTCAGTGACGGCGCGCACTCCATCGAGGAGATCTGCGCAATCGCGAGATCGCGAGGGTTCAAGGCGCTCTTCATCAACGATCACGATCGGATCGACCTCTCCTGGGGCATCCCTCCCTTCCGCAGGCTGTTTAGATACAAAAAGACCTATCCTTCCATCGCAACCCATGGACCGAAGAAGTTCCTTGCGGAGATCAGACGGGTCGCCCGGATGTACCCTGACATGATCCTCATCCCGGGATGCGAGACCTCTCCCTACTATTACTGGACAGGGTCTTACTTCTCCGGAGACCTCACCGCCCACGACTACGACCGGAGGATCCTGGTCATCCATTTCGATGACCCGGAGGATTATCGGTCCCTCCCCACCGTGGGAAACGAATTCTCCTTTCGATACAGCCTGAGGCTGCTCCCCGGTGCGATCCTCTTCTTCCTTCCCTTGGCCATCGGCGTGTGGCTCGTCACAGGCAAAGGGATGGGCCGCACCCTCGGCATCCTGATCGTGGTTCTGTCCGGGCTGGCCCTTGCGGACTACAACCCCTTCCGGGGGTCCCTGTTTACCCCCTATGACGGCGACCGCGGCGTTGCGCCCTATCAAATGGTGATCGACTACGTCCGGGAACGTGGGGGACTTTCCTTCTGGAACTATCCTGAACACAGGTCCGGTGTCAGGCCTCACGGCCCCATCCACGTCAGCACTCCTCCGTATCCGGACGTCCTGTACAGCTCCGATGGTTACACGGGGTTCGCGGCCATTTACGGCGACTCGACCAGGGCCACGGAGCCGGGCAGGGAGTGGGACAGGGCCCTGAACGAATACTGTCTGGGAAGGAGACTCAGGGCGCCATGGGGCATATCCACCGCGGACTTTCACGAGGACGGCCGTCTCGGCCTGAAACTCGGAGCCTTTCCGACCGTTTTCCTCGTGCGTCACTTCACGGATAAAGACGTCCTGGAGGCGATGGAAAAGGGCAGGATGTACTGCTCCAGGGGTGACGGCACGGATTGGCCGCGGCTCGATCGTTTTGATGTCGAGACAGGGGATGGCACGCATGCGGTCATGGGAGAGACGGTCGTCACCTCGGCCTTTCCGCGCATCCGATTCACGGTCAACTTCCCCTCGAAAGCGACGCTTCCCATGAAGCTTCTCCTCATCCGTGGAGGCAGCCTCATCCGAACCTTCGAAGGAAGGCCTCCCCTGGAAGTCAACTACACCGACGAGGCGGCACCTGCAGGGGTGACCACCTACTACCGGGTCATGGACGAAAAGAAACACCTTGTCTCGAACCCCATTTTCGTCCGACATGAACCCAAGCGCTGAACACTTGAAATCCGGGACTCCTTTAGGCTAGTCTCCACCTGGACGGAACATGTTGGAAAGGGAAAACAGGACATGTGCGGAATCTGCGGAATTCTCGATTTTCGGAAGAGGGAAATCAGCCCGAACCTGCTCCGGGACATGTGCGGGTCCTTTGCATATCGGGGCCCTGACGACGAAGGCTACCATATCGCCCCCCCCGTGGCTCTCGGACACCGCAGGTTGAGCATCATCGACCTCTCCGTGGCCGGGCGTCAGCCCATGAGCAATGAGACCGGGACCCTGTGGATCGTCTTCAACGGCGAGATCTTTGACTTTGAGGGACTCAGGCAGAGACTGCTCCGGAAAGGACACAACCTCCGAAGCCGCACCGACGTGGAGACCATCCTTCACCTTTACGAGGACGAAGGGATCGGATGCCTGAAATCCCTCAACGGAATGTTCGCCTTCGCGCTCTGGGAACAAGGCCGGCAAAGGCTCTGGCTTGTGAGGGATCGACTGGGCATCAAGCCCCTCTACTATTGCTGGGACGGATCGCGATTTCTCTTCGCCTCGGAGATCAAGGCCATCCTGATGGACCCCGAGGTGAAGCGGGAGATCGACCCGGAGGCCCTTGACCTCTATCTCACCCTCAACTACATCCCCGCTCCCTGGACCATTTTCCGCAACATCCGGAAGCTCCCGCCGGGATCCCACCTCTTTGCGGAAAAAGGGGGGATCTCCATCGACGCTTTCTGGGACGTGAGCAAAGACCGACAGCCCTGCCAGGACAGACCGCCCGAAGAGGAAAAGGAGTCCCTCTTCGCCCTGCTGGAGGCAGCGGTAAAAAGAAGGCTCATCGCCGATGTACCCCTTGGGGCCTTCCTCAGCGGCGGGATCGACTCCAGCATCATCGTCGCCCTCATGGCCAGGCATTCCTCCAGGCCGGTGAAGACCTTCTCCATCGGCTACAAAGATCTCCCCGCCTTTGACGAGACACGCTATGCGAGGGAGGTGGCCCGGTTCAATCACACGGACCATCACGAGTTCAAGCTGGGGCACGGGGATATCCTGGACGCCTTCCCTCGGGTCCTGGAGAATGTGGATGAACCTTTTGCCGACTCGTCCGCAGTGCCCACCTACATCGTCTCCCGGGAGACGAGGAAGCACGTGACCGTAGCCCTTTCCGGGGATGGCGGGGATGAGCTCTTCGCCGGGTACAGGATGTACCTCGGCGAATACTGGGCCTGGTATTATGGGAAAATGCCCCCGTTTATCAGGAGCGGTGTAATTGCACCCCTGGTCAACAGGCTCCCCGACGCAAGGGACAAACCGAGCCTCGAAAGGATCCGGAGGTTGAAGAAGTTCGTCCGTGGCATGAGTCTCTCCTTTCCCGAGCGCTTCTGCGGATGGCGGGAGATCTTTCCCCTTCCGGAGCGACGCAGGCTCTTGAAAACGGCTCCGAAAGGGAACCTATTCCTCGACATCACCCGCCGGGAGGCGGATGCCCACAGGGGCCGATTCGGAGGAGATCTCGTGAACCTGATGCTCTACCTGGATGTGAAGGGCCTCCTGCCGGGCGATATGCTGACGAAGGTGGACCGCATGAGCATGGTCAATTCCCTGGAGGTGCGCGTGCCCTTCCTCGACTACACGCTCGTGGAATACGTCTTCTCCCTCAGGGGCAACGCCAAACTGAGGGCAACGGGTGGCAAAGCCATCCTTCTGGAGGCCTTCCGGCGCCTCCTGCCCCCCCTCCTTCACAACAGGCCCAAGTGGGGATTCGAGATGCCCATCGGGGCATGGTTGAGAAAGGAGCTGCGGTTTCTGATCCAGGATTACCTGCGGGAGGACATCATCCGAAAACAGGGCCTCTTTCATTACGATCCCATTTCCCGACTGGTGCAGGAGCACATGAGCGGCCGCCGGGACACGTCATGGCAACTTTGGAATCTCATCGTCTTTCAGCACTGGTATGGGCGGTACGCACAATGAATGACAACCGAGAGCACTTTCTCAGCAAGTTTTTGGAGCCCGAGAGCGTTGCCGTAGTGGGTGCATCCAGCAATCCCTCGCGAATCAACTACCACCTGGTCGCCAACCTGGTCAACCTCGGGTTTCGCGGAAGGATCTATCCGGTTCATCCCAAGGAAAAGGAGATCCTGGGCCTGAAAACCTACCCCAGCGTGAAACATATCGATGAAACCGTAGACCTTGCGGTGATAGGGGTCTCCCAGGCCCTGACCCTGGAAATCCTCAGAGACTGTGTCGAGAAGGGCATCAAGAGGGTCACCATGATCGCCGGAGGGTTTTCTGAGACCGGAGGGGAGGGCAAAAACGCCCAGGACCGGATGGTGGGTATCATCAGGGACAACGGCATGAGGGCGATCGGTCCCAATGCCCTCAGCCCCATCAACGTGCCTGCAGGGTTCTGCGTCAGTTTTCACCCTGTCCACTCATTCAAACCCGGAGGCCTGTCGCTGATTTTCCAATCAGGTCTTTACGAACCGAGATTCAACTGGCTCCTGTCTGACTTCAACTATCACCTCAACAAGCTCATCGATCTCGGGAACAAAATGGATATCAATGAGGTGGACGCCTTGAGCTATCTGGTGCAGGACCCCGGGACACGGGTGATCGGGATTCATTTGGAGAGCATCGGGGGGGACGGCAGGGAGTTTCTGCGGCTGATAGGGGAGGCTTCCGCCCTGAAGAAACGCGTTGTGGTCCTCAAATCCGGTCGAAGCGAGGCCGGTGCAAAGGCCGCCGCCTCTCACACGGGAGCCCTGGTGCAGGGAAGCGACCGATTGTTCGATGGCGCCATAAGGCAGTTCGGGGCCATACGCGCCCATAACCTTGAGGAGTTCTTTGATCTGACCCGGGCCTTGGAGCGTTTCGGCGATCTCTCACTGAAGGGGAACCGTATATTCGTTGCCACCTTCCCGGGAGGTGAAGGGGTGATTGCAACCGACCTTTGTGAACACGAAGGCCTCAGGCTGGCCGAGGTCGGAGAAACCACCCTCCGCAGACTGCGACCGGTCTTTCCCCCCTGGGACATACCGCCCAACCCCTGGGATCTCGGCCTCACTGTGCAGTTCAACGATCCGGGTGTTGTCTATCTCACCCTGATCGACTCCCTGATCCAAGATCCCAACGTGGATGCATTGGCCATTCAGTTGCACCCTATGGCCTTTCTCCTCCCCAAGGAAGCCTTTCAGATGTTTGAGCGCGCCATTGATGCCCACAAACCCGTGGTCCTGTGGATCGCGGGCATGGAATCAGGAAGGCATCCGACCCTCGAGTGGCTGGAAGAAAAACAGATCCCCGTGTTTCCGTGTCCGGAGAAGGCCATCCGCGCCCTCGCAGCCCTCCATCGATTGAGCGGTCCCTCCAAAGACCCAAGCCCAAGTTCTTCTCGATCTTTCGGATCCGTGGGAGGATGAAAGGGGGCACGATCAGACCGAACAGGCATCGCGGGGTTCCTGATCTCTCTTTCACTTGGATACCCTGAAAGCCCCCGGGTGCCCCCCTCTCCTGCCACCCTCGGATGCGGATCAGCAGATGATACCCAAATATTCCGGTGAGGTGGTGATGTACGGACCACGATAAAGGTCTAAGCAACAATCATTGCTGTGGGATTACTCTCTTATCCAAGGTTTGGGCTGCTCTGTGATCTCCAGGTATCTGGTTCTCGAAAAACCTGGGATGAGTCTGAGGAGCATGGACTCGCTTGCAGTTATCTGCCTTATCAGCATCGCGCGAGACACGAAGGATTCCTCTGCAAGCCCAGATTCTTCTACCCCATGATGCAATGACGATTTCGAGAGTTCCACAGGCCGTCTCGATTTCGGACGTGAGCCATGAATGAATCCTGCCTTCACGTGCTTTCTTGTATGGTCGTGGAGCAAAAAAGGGTTTGAGCCCTTCTGAAAGCTTTCAAGTCATCCGGATCAAGACCAAAATTCTTCATCCCTCTGCCAGGGCATAACTCGTGCTTCGCCCGGCGCCGGGTTCTTTGAACAGGACGCCGCGTTTTACCAGGTCTTGAATATCTCTGAGGGCGGTATCCTGGGAGCATGCAGCGAGCGCGGCCCATTTGGAAGAAGTCAGCTTGCCTTCAAGACCGTCGAACAGCCTGTTGATAATGGCTCGCTGGCGCTCATTGAACGGCTTCTCTGCATGAGCTTCCCAGAAATGGGTCTTGCGGAGTACACCCGCGAGGATATGTTCTGCTCCGTCAAACGCGCGATCCAGACAGCCCAGGAACCACTCAAGCCAAGGCGTTACGTCCATGCCGTCTTTCTGGGCTTTCTCCAGCATGTTGTAGTAAGCGTTGCGCTCCAGGCGGATTTGTGCTGACATGCTGTAGAATCGTTGATTGCTGTTTTCCGAACGCGCCAGCGCCATATCGGCAATCGCACGAGCAATCCGGCCGTTGCCGTCCTCAAAAGGATGGATCGTCACAAACCAGAGGTGAGCCAGACCTGCCCTCAGAACCGGATCGAAGGATTGAGTCGCATTAAACCATTTCAGGAA
>JAFGPH010000680.1 GCA_016926135.1 Deltaproteobacteria bacterium | reverse complement strand
CTCATGATCCGTACCAGACGATCGGCAGACATCCTATCGGGATTGCTCCTGGCCATGCTGGGGTTTCTGACCGCCTGGGCATCCATGAGTATCGCCGAGGGTGCGGGGGGGCGGCTGCACCCCCGCACCTTTCCCCTGATCCTGGGCGGCCTGTTGGCTATCGGCGGCCTGGGCCTTTCATTCAATGCCCTGTTCCGGCGCTCAGGCCAGGAAAAGGCCATCGACTGGCCCGACCGCAAGGGATGGAAGTCCTGGATGGTTGCCCTGGCGGCCATGACACTGTACATAGGGCTTTCCGATCCACTGGGTTTTCTGATCGGCACCTTTCTGTTCGTTGCCGGCTTCATCTGGTATTTCGGCAGATACAACCCGGCAGTCGCACTGCTTTTCGCCCTGGGTCTCGTGGGCTTCGTCTATTTCATTTTTATCCGGCTGCTGGAATTGACCCTTCCCATGGGCCCCTTGTCGTTTCTGTGACCCCTTTGGCCCATCCTTTCAGAAGGGTCGACGATTGCCGCCTGGAAAGGATTGACGCATGGCAACATGGTCTCAGCTCTTCGACGGTTTCGCCGCCGCATTGAGCCTCTACAACCTGCTCTTTGCCCTGATCGGCTGCATCGCCGGGACCCTGGTGGGCGTTTTGCCCGGGCTTGGGCCCACCGCGGCCATTGCCATGCTGCTGCCCCTGGCCACCTTTCTCGACCCCGCACCGGCCATCATCATGATGGCGGCCATTTACTACGGCGCCATGTACGGAGGGTCCACCACCTCCATCCTGGTCAATATCCCCGGGGAGGCTTCCTCCGTTCCCACGGCTATAGAGGGCTATCAGCTCACCCTGCAAGGCCGCGGCGGGCCGGCCTTGGGCATCTCCGCGATCTCCTCCTTTGTGGCCGGGACCCTGGGCGTGGTGGGACTGACCTTCTTTGCCCCGGTTCTCGCACGGACGGCCCTCGCCTTCGGCCCTCCGGAATATTTCGCCCTTACCGTTCTGGGTCTCAGCCTGGTGATCAGCCTTTCCGGCCTGGACCTCGGGAAGGGTCTCCTGACCGCCCTGATGGGGCTTTTGGCATCCATGATCGGCCTGGATCCGCTCACCGGGGTAGCGCGGCTCACCTTCGGTAGCCATCAGCTCATGGCCGGCATTGAGTTCGTTCCCATCATCATGGGACTTTTCGCAATCAGCGAAGTCCTGATCAATGTGGAAAAGGAAACCAAGAGCATTCTCGAAGGAAAAAAGATCGAATGGCTGCCCACGTGGCAGGACATCAAGGAGACATGGGCTGCGACGTCCAGGTCCGGTGTCATCGGTTTCTTCGCCGGCCTGATCCCCGGTTGCAGTCCAGCGGTCACGTCGTTCCTGGTCTATGACCTGGAAAAGAGATTCTCCAAACACCCCGAGAGATTCGGCAAGGGCGCCATGGATGCCGTGGCCGCCGTGGAGGGGTCCAACAACGCCACGGCGAGCGGCGGGTTTGTGCCGCTCTTTGCCTTCGGCATCCCCTCCGGGCCGGCCCTGGCCGTCCTGCTGGGAGGTTTCGTGATGTACGGCCTGCAGCCTGGGCCCCGTTTGATGCAGGAGCAGCCCGCACTCCTGTGGACGATCATCGCAAGCATGTACATCGGGAACGCCATGCTCCTCGTCCTGAATCTTCCCCTGGTGGGGCTGTGGGCCCGCATGGCCCTCATTCCCTTCCCGATCCTCGGACCGTTCATCACAGCCTTCACCCTGATCGGCGCCTACAGCCTGCGGCACTCCTTCTTTGACCTGTGGATTGCTTTGCTTTTCGGGGTGATAGGCTATTTCATGCGCAAATTCGGATTTCCCGTGGCGCCCATGGTTCTGGCCACCGTGCTGGCCAGCCTCATGGAGACATCCTTCATGCAATCCATCGTCATGTCCAAAGGCTCGCCCCTGATTTTTTTCTCCCGTCCCATTTCAGCCGGGTTCATGGTTCTTACCCTCCTTTCCGTGGTAAGCGGGATCTGGCTGAGAAGGCGGGCAAAGACCAGGCAGATGGAACTGGAAGAGAGCGACGCCTGAGCGTCGCGGCCCGAGGACTCGACAGGCCTGGGAGAAGCGAGCATATCCGGTATCGACCGCAGGTCCTTTCTCAGGTGTGCTGCGGGGAGGAGTGTCTGTCCAGGTAATCCTCGGGCCGGATGGCGAGCCTTTTCATGCGGTACTGAAGGGTGGAGCGCGGCAGTCCCAGCAGGTGTGCTGCGCCCCTGGGGCCGGCGATGACCCCTCTCGTTTTCTCCAGGGTCTTCACGATGTGCCAGCGCTCAGTATCCCGCAGCGTCGGTGTTTCCGCGACGTCCTCCCGCCCTCTGGGCATTGTGGATTCCAGGATCTTCTCGACGTCATCCGCAGAGATTTCGTCCCCGGAGCGCAGGATCACCATGCGCTTGACCAGGTTCTTCAGCTCACGAACATTCCCCGGCCAGGGATAGCCGCATAGCCGATCCAGCGCGTGTTTTGTGTACAGGGGTCCCGGCCTGTTCATCTGCCTGGACTGGATCAGGGTAAGTCTCTGCATCAACATGGGGATGTCTTCTTTTCTCTCCCTCAGGGGCGGGACATGAATGGAGACGATGTTCAGGCGGTAATACAGATCCTGGCGGAAGGCACCGGCCTGCATGCTCGCATCGAGATTCGTGTTGGTGGCGGCGATCACCCGGCAGTCGATGGG
>JAFGPH010000679.1 GCA_016926135.1 Deltaproteobacteria bacterium | reverse complement strand
TTTCCATCTGGAGCGTCTGGGCCTGCTCCGGGGTCGCCTCATTGCGGCCCACGCCGTCCATTTGGATGGATCGGAGATCGATCTTCTCTCCGAAAGATCCCTCGGGATCGTTCACGCACCCCAGAGCAACATGAAGCTCGCCTCCGGCGTGGCCAGGGTTTCGGACATGGTGGCCCGAGGAATCCACCCCGGACTGGGAACCGACGGCTGCGCCTCCAACAACGACCTGGATCTGTTCCGCGAAATGGACACGGCCGCGAAGCTGAGCAAGGTTTTCACCCTGGATCCGACAAGCCTGAGCGCCGCGACGGTGCTGAAGATGGCAACCGTATGGGGGGCGGGGGTTTTGGGTCTTGAAAGGGAGATCGGGACTCTGGAGGTGGGCAAGAAGGCCGACCTCATCGTCGTGGACACCCGGAGCCCGCATCTCGTCCCCCTGTACCACCCCTTTTCCACCCTGGTCTATGCAGCCTCGGGAGCGGATGTCCGGCACGTGATGGTCAACGGCAGGATTCTCCTGAAAGACAGGTGTTTCCTCACGCTCGACCCCGAGGAGATCATGACAAGGGTTCGCGAAATCAGCTGTTCCCTTTCCCCTTCTTCATCCCCCCCCCTGCCCTGCCGCGGATTCTTCCATTGATCTCCTCCGCGGCCTTCCGGGTCTCGGCGACCAGGGACTTCATGCCCTCCTCATTCAGCCCCGATTTGAAGCCCACGGCCCACAGGGCGCCCATAAGCCGGTCTTCTTCCATCAGGGGGGAGGCGACTGCGCGGACTCCCAGCATGTACTCCTCGTCATCCGTGGCGTAGCCCCTTTCCCTCACCAGACGGATCTCTCTCAGGTAGGGCTCGGGGTCGGTAATGGTGTTGTTCGTGAATTTCGTGATCCCCTTCTTCCGGATAAGCCTGAGGGCCTGCTCTTCGTCCATTTGGGAGAGGAGCACCTTTCCCACGGCCCCTGCGATCAGGGGGATGCTGGTTCCGACGGGAGAGGTGATCTTCAGTTCACTCGTGGACTCCACGACCTCCAGGATGGTGACGTGCTCCCCGTTCTGCGCCCCCAGGAACACCGAGGTAAGCGTCTTCTCCATCAGGTTTTCCATCACGGGTCTGGCCAGGGACTTCATATCGACCTGGGAATAGGCCGCCCTCCCCAGCTCGAAAACCGTGAAACCGAGGCGGTATCGTTTGGTCACTGAATCCCGCGCCAGGGCCCCGACGTCCTCCAGGGCCGAGGTCATGCCGTGCACTGTGCTCTTGGCCATGCCGAGGTCACGGGCCATGTCGCTGATCCCCAGACCGTCCCTCGCCGAGGCCACAGCCTTCAGGATCTCGAAGGTCCGCTTCACCGATGGGGCGATATATCCCTTTGCCATTGTTCACCATGTTGAACTTTATCGTAAAATTCTACCGAATTGGCGTTTCCCTGTCAAACAATATCAGGCCGGTGAATTGTACTGTCTTTTTTGACATAAGATTTTATTATTCTTAATTAAAGTTACTATTGAACTTGACTTCATCCGATTGTTCGGTATGATGACCTGAACCGGACGTTCACAATAATGAACCTTGATTGAGGCTGTTTTCTCCCGGCTTGGGAGTCTCCCGTGAAACCGGGCGATCTCGCAGGGGGGGGGGAGAATCAAGATTCAGGCCTTTCGAACTGGAGCGACAGGAGGTTCATGGATCATGGATTTCGGTGAATTTGCGGAAGGCCCTCTCCTCTGGGTCGTCTTCATCATTTTCCTGGCCGCGGTCGTCTTCAGGCTCTTCTTCTTTGTCCTCAAAATCGCTGGAAGCGGGAACCCCCAAAGGTCGGGCGCCGGATACTATCTGGCGACCTTCGGCCGCTTCCTCATCCCTTTTCACAAGGCCGTCGCCAAGAAACCCGGGTATGCCCTCCTGCGTTATGTGTTTCACCTGTGTCTTTTCATCGTGCCCATCTGGCTTGGCGGGCACATTGTGCTCTGGTCCCAATCCAGGTTCGAATGGGATTGGACGTCGCTCCCCGACTCCTGGGCCGACTGGATGACCATTTTCGTCGTGGCCGCCGCCCTTTTTTTCCTGATCCGCCGTGCGGCTTCCCTGGAACACCGGACGCAGTCTTCCGCACTTGACTACCTGGTGATTGTGCTCGCAGCGCTTCCCTTTCTCACCGGCGGCTTTCTGACCCACGGCACCCTCGACTCCATTGCCTTCTTCGAGAACCACATGCGGTCCCTGCACGTGGTGAGCGGAGAGCTCATGATGCTGATGGCGGCCTTTCTCTTCTGCAGGACCCGCCTCAATCCCCAGAAGTGCACGGGGTGCGCCTCCTGCGAGTTGAGCTGTCCCACAGGGACCATTCAAACCAGGGATGAGGGAACCTCGCGCATCTTCACCTACTCCCACTACCAGTGCATCTGCTGCGGCTCCTGCGTGAACACCTGCCCTGAGGACGCGGCAGGGCTTCGCCACGAGATCAGCCTCCGGAGGTTCTTGCAGATCATGCCGCAGGAGGAAATCCGCAAGACGGATCTCAAACCCTGCGCCCGATGCGGGGCCCTGTTTGTTCCGGAACCTCTTTTTGCCAAGATCGACAAAACCTTCACGCACGAGTATCTGCAGCTCTGCCCGAATTGCAGGAAAACTCAGGTGGCCGACACCTTTCTCCGACTCTCCCCCCGACACGCCCGTCCGGGAAAGAAGGAGGTCGCGGCCTCATCCACCTAGGCCGGAGCGGTTGGCTGATGTCTATATTCGTTCATCATATCGAACGGCTTTTGACGGGTTCTTATGCCTTGGC
>JAFGPH010000678.1 GCA_016926135.1 Deltaproteobacteria bacterium | reverse complement strand
CGGTGAACATGCAGCCGAGGTGCAGAGTGCAACAGCAGGAAAGACAGGCGAGGAAGGGCCTTGGGGGCAGGATTTTCGGGTGGTGTGTGCTGGCCCTGATCCTCTCCGGCGGTGTTTCCGCATGGGCCGGGGACGCGCTGCCGGAGGGGATCGCCGCAAGGGTCAACGGAGTGGCCATTACCGAAGGGGAGGTCAACCGGGGAATGCTCACCCTGGAAAAGGACCTGAAGGGCCGTGGTCAGATGGCCAGCGCAGCGGTCGTGCCTGAGATGAGGAGGATGGTGCTGGACAGGCTGATCGAGCAGGAGTTGTTCCATCAGGAAAGCCGCAGGGCGGGTATCCGTGTGGAGGATGCCGAGGTGGAAGAACACCTGAGGCTCATCAGGGGTCGTTTCCGGAGCACAGAGGCTTTCAAAAAATCCATGACCGAGACAGGAGTCGCGGAGGCAGACCTCCGATCTCAGATCGGACGCGGACTGGCTGTTCAGAAACTCATGGAAAGGCGGCTGGAAGGCAGGGAGGAGGTCAAGGAAGCAGATCTGATGGCCTACTATGAGGCGCATCCCAATCGGTTCCACGAACCCGAACAGGTGCGGGCAAGCCACATCGTGATCATGGTCGGGCCGAGGGCCGACTCCGCAAGGAAGGCGGCCGCCCGGGAGAAGATCGGGAGCATCAGGGAAAGACTGGCGAAGGGAGAGGATTTCGCGGCCCTTGCCAGGGAGGGCTCTCAGGGCCTGAGCGCCTCCAGGGGGGGGGACTTGGGCTTTGTGGGCAGGGGGGAGATGCCGGCGGAACTGGAGGAGGTGGCCTTCAGGATGAAACCGGGCGAGGTGAGTGGCCTCGTGGAAACGGCTATGGGTTATCACCTCATCCAGGTTCACGAAGTGAAGCCGGAGAGGGCCGTCCCTTTCGAAGAGGTGAGGGAAGACATCCGGCGGCGTCTTATGGAGGAGACCGGAAAGGCTGAGAGGGATCACCTCCTCAGGAGGCTGAAAGAGACTGCAGTGATCGAGAGAACGGAGTGAGAGTGTGGGGGGTCTGCTGAGGCCATACCCCTCTTTTTACTTGACTTTTGATGGGGGAGTGTCATATAAGCCACCCTCGTACGTGGCCCGGGCTCCGTTAGCGGGTCGATGCAGCTTGGAAGGATTCATCCCTTAGCTGGGGAACGACCTGAGATACGGGACCGACTGAGTGCGTTTCTTGAAAGGAGGGAGTTGCTTTGGCGGAGGGAGTGGTAAAGTGGTTTGATGTCAAGAAGGGTTACGGTTTCATCAAGAGGGACGAGGGGCCGGACCTGTTCGTGCACTTCTCTTCCATTGCCATGGATGGCTACAAACGCCTCAATGAGGGTGACCACGTTCGCTTCGAGGTGGAAGACACCGGCCGAGGGCCTCAGGCCAAGAACGTCGTAAAACTCTAGTTCAACACGCAAGGGCATCTCCTGGGGCGAAGGGATGCCCTCTTTCTTTGCCCCGATTCGAATTGGATATGAACCGAAGAGAATTCATCATGAAGTCCGCCGCCTTTGCGGCCGCGTGGGCGGTGCTGCCGCCCTGGTTCCGGGAGGGGGCCTTCGGGGCCTCCGGAGAACCGAATATCATCGTGGCGAGCGGTGCGCCCGGTCCGGCCACAAGGGCCGCCGTCCAGGCCCTCGGTGGTATGGAGCGTTTTGTCCGGCGAGGGCAGAAGGTGGTGATCAAACCCAACATGAGTTTCCCCAACCCGCCCGAATGGGGCACCACGACCCACCCCGAGGTGGTGCGTGAGCTGACGTCCTTGTGTCTCAAGGCGGGTGCGGCATCCGTGCTGGTCCTTGACAATCCCCTTCGATCCTCAGAGCTCTGCCTGGAGAGGACAGGGCTCAGGAATGTGTGTGAGGGCATTTCCCGGTCCCGGGTGGAGGGCCTTACCCATCCGGACCTCTTCAGGGAGGTCAGGGTGCCGAAGGGAAAGGCCCTCACCTCCACCATGGTGATGAAGCAGGTGCTGGATGCGGACGTGCTCATCGCCGCGCCGGTCGCCAAGAGCCACAGCGCAACCGGTTTGAGCCTGGCCATGAAGGGGATGATGGGCCTGGTCTACGACAGGAAGCCCTTTCACGTGGACCTGGACCTGAACGCGGCGATCGTGGACCTCTGCACCTTGCTGGTCCCGAAACTCACGGTCATCGATGCCTCCCGCATCCTCTCGACCGGGGGCCCGGGCGGGCCGGGGAAGGTTATTCCGTTGAACAGGATCATCGCATCCACCGATATGGTGGCTGCCGACGCCATGGCCGTGGAGCTGGGAACCTGGTATGGCCGCAAGTTCAAGGCCGCGCAGGTGAAGCACATCAGGGAGGCCCATGAAAGGGGCCTCGGGAATATGGATACATCCACCCAGGTGGTGAAAGAGGTTGCCGCCTGATGCGGTTTCAGCGGCTGGTCCAGATCCCTCTCCTCCTCCTTTTCTGCTATCTGCTCTGGCTTGCCGCGTTCCCGCTGCCTGACTGGGTACCGGTGGACCTCTTCCTGAGGCTCGATCCCCTCATCTCCCTGGGCTCCATGGCCGTCGGCCGTACCTTCATCCCCTCTCTGGCATGGGCACTGGTTGTCCTGGGCCTGACACTGGTCCTGGGAAGGGTCTTCTGCGGGTACATCTGCCCCATGGGAGCCACCATCGACCTGGTTGACCGGGGTCTCGGAAGCACCCGGAAGGGGACGCGGGAGAACAGCCACGAGGAGTGGGGAAGGATCCGACAACTGAAGTACCTGATCCTGGCCGGCCTGGCAGGGTCGGCTTTCATGGGGATCGGGTACCACTTCCTCTTTGCGCCCCTGTCCATCATCACCCGTTTTTACGGTCTGGTCCTTTACCCCGTTTTCGCCCTCCTATCCAGCATGTTGCTGAGCGCCCTTCGGCCACTCTTCCCGTTGGTGGGCCTGGAGGGGCTCTCCTTTGTGCAGGTGAAGGTCCCCACGTACAGCACGAACTTCTTTGTGGCGTGTCTGGTGCTGGCGATCCTGCTCCTGGGCCTGAGCAGGCCCCGATTCTGGTGCAGGAACCTCTGCCCCGCAGGGGCCATTCTGGCCCTGTGTTCCCTTCGGCCCCTGTTCAGGAGGGCGG
>JAFGPH010000677.1 GCA_016926135.1 Deltaproteobacteria bacterium | reverse complement strand
TCCAGTGCCCCTTTGACGACCTCCCGGCTGGGTTGCTGGGTGGCCAGGATGAGGTGGATTCCCGCAGCCCTGGCCTTGGCGCCCAGCAGGCTGATCTGGACCTCAACTTCTTTTCTTCTCTTTGGATCGCCGGCCACAAGGGCATAGTACTCGTCGCACACACAGACAATTCGGGGCAGCATCCGACCCGTCGAACCTCCGAAGCTCGACAGATCGCGTACCCCTGTTTCCGAGAACAAGTGGTACCGGCGCTCCATTTCCGCCACCAGGGCCTTCAGCACATCAAGCGCCGGCTGCGTGTCGGGAAACACCAGGCTCTCGGGTGTGAGCAGGAACGGCGAATCCCTGAATTCGTTGAAAGCCGTCCGTTTCGGATCCATGAGAACGAGTCGAAGGGTTTTCGGTGTGTTGCGGCATACCAGGCCGTGAATTGCGGTACGCAGCCACTCGGTTTTGCCGCTGCCGGTGGTGCCTGCCACCAGAAGGTGGGCGTTCACGGGGTTGTTGAGATCAGCGGTTCGCAGCCTGCCGTCAAGATCCACCCCGATGGGGACCAGGCTGGAGCCGATCACCGGCTCCGCAGGGGGGAGTTGGTCTTCGATGTCTGCAAAGTGGACGGTCTGCCGATCCGGCCTTTCGATGTCCACAACCACCCGGCCCCGATCCACTCCGATAATGGGGCGCTTCTCAAATCCCACGCGGACTTGAACCTCCCGGCCCAGTCGCTGGATCTGCTCCAGCTTGACCCCACGGCCCAGAAGGATGGGGAGCCTGAAAAAAGCAGGACCGGCGACGGCGCCCCCTGCCGTCTCAACCGGTCGTCCATATTCGGTAAAGACTTCAATCACCTTCCGGCCTAACTCTCCCATGGCATCAGGGACTTTCCACTCAGGGCCTCCTGCGGGCAAAGACCTCTTACCGAAAAACCCTGCCAGATGGCCTATCAGGTCCAGGAGTTTCTCCTGAACCGTGGCGATTTCCTCTTCACTGAAAAGCCTCTCCTCCACCTCCGGCCGGAAGCTGATCAACGCGAGCGCTCGATTGCGGGAACGGCCTCTGGATCTCTTCCTCTGCGGGCTAGTCTGAACAAGGATGAGATGGTACAGGCAAACCTGGGCCAGGTCGGCCTCGGGGGAAGTGCGGCCCAGCTTGTATTCCTGGACGCACCAGCTTCCGGTTCGGGGAAGCCTCAGCAACGAATCGGCAATGCCGGTCAGTCGCACCGATTCGGACCATCCCGGTACGCGCAGATCCACCTCGAGAGGCACTTCGGCCCGAAGGGCCATTCGAAGGTCGTCCCACGAAAGGGCCCTTTTGCGGCCTGTGGGATTCATGGCCTCCCAGGCAAGATCCACAAGCCATCCACAAAGGGACTGAATGGCCGCCCACAAATGAAGCACCCCTTCAGAGGCACCGTGGAGGCGGGCCTGGTCTCTCGCGAGTCGCGGTCCTAGCAGTTTCTCATAGGTTTGTGACACCAGGCGTGAAAGCCAGACATCCCTTTGGAAATCCAGGTTTTCAAAAAGGGAAAAGACATTCTCTCCCGGATCGGCACGTGCCAGGTCCGCCGCCACTTCATGAAAGATGCGGCCCAGAAGCACGTTGGAAGACTGTCCCGGCCTGCTGATCCCGGAGGAACCGGCCCGGCGGATGTGATCCCGCACGTCATGAACGGATAGAGTGACCGTCATCCTTGATCCCTCTCCCGTGAGGAGAGAATTTCGGCGGGTCTGTAGTCAAAAAGAACCGGTGGAGGGCCTTCGAGCCACCCAATTCGGCCGGGATGTGTCTTGGCCAATTCCACAATCATCGACGCAGGTTGGTTGGCTTCTCTTGCCAGATCATCCAACGACATGATCCGACGCCGTTTCAGAACCTCCAGCACGCTGCTCATCAGGTCTGAGTCAGGTTCGGAAGGTCCCTCCGATGCCCCTACAATCTCTCCGAAAAAGGCTGCGAGCGAACTCTCCAGGTTTTGGGACAACCATTCCCGGACCGTTGCTGGAACAAGGGTATTTGTTCCGTCATGCAGATCCCCGGACATGGCATCGGAGAGGATGCTGCGCAACGCTTGCAGGGCGGCCAGTGTGACCGGGTCGGGCTGAATGATGACGGCGCCCTTCGCTCTTAGGGACTGGAGATGGCTCTTGGTTACAACCGCACTTCTGCCGATGGGCAGACGCTGGTCCCGAATGATGACCAGTTTCACCTCCCTGTTCCGGGCATGCCAGTCTCTCAGTCGCTTGAGCCTGGCCCCCAGGCTTCTCATGTTCTGCTGGTTGCAGAGGCTCACGGCGACCCGCTTGTCCGCGTGGCTGAGCAGGAGGTCGATGTCTTTGTCAGGCTGTCGCTCCTTATCCCATGGCTCCCCTAAAATTTCGGCCAGCAGGGGAAGACCATGGGCAAGGGCCAGGTCCGATTCTTCCTCATCCTGACTCAAGGCCGTGTTGCACCTGCGGTCGAATTCCTCCAGGAGAAACTCCATAGGGTCTCGCGGCGGAGGGGTTTCGCCTGTCTGAAGCCTGTCAAAAAAAATCCCTGCGAGACTGATAATCTTTCTAGGCGTCTGTGTACCCTGGGGAGAAAACACAGGATCAAGATCGAGAGGGTCTATGGGCCACAGAGGTTGCTGAGCATGCCTGGCTCTTAAAGACCCAAGCGCCTCGCTCGACTCCATGCGGCTGCGGATGAGCAGGTGGGCAAGTTTCCTGTCCAGGGGATCCAGCGTCTCCTCTCTTTGTGCGATTCGATCGTAGTCGGCCTCCCGGATGGCCCCCTTGAACTGATCCATGACTGATGACTGGATGCAGGAAATGAGAAGCGCGTTGTTGCTGGAGTTGAAAAGGGAGGCCCCCATTTGTCCGAAAAGGAAAAGGCTTTCATCATCGCTTTTTGACGTTTGGAGGGCCTCTATCTGGTCAAAGCAAAAGGCAACGGGCATGAGAGGGCTTGCCAGCCGGCAGAGAGAAAGGACGATTTCCCTGGCCCCATCCTCTGTTTGGCCTTCTTCATCAACTCCTATGCCCATCAGGTCAAGGGCTTCCTCGGGCAGGCGGTCTTCTCCCTTCAACCATGCCCCTGCTTCAAGAACATGACGCCCTGTGATAAGATGATAGAGAACCTTCTGAAGGGAGAAACCCAGGCTCGTTTCCCGCCCCAGCCAGGGAAGAAGAATCCGTTTCCATCCGCTGTGATCCCGGTTTGCGGGGTGCCTGATCCACGTGAGCCATTTTTCAGGGGGACGTCGCTTGTTCCTGTCGCCTTCGGCAAAACGACAGGCCACCAGACGCTGGAGTTGGGTGGTCCCATCGGGAAACCGGTGCAACAGGTCCTCGACAAAAGTCCTGCGGAGATGCTGCCAGAGCCTGTG
>JAFGPH010000676.1 GCA_016926135.1 Deltaproteobacteria bacterium | reverse complement strand
GGCGGGAAGCTCAATCAATCGGTCCTGGACATGATTCGATGGAATGTGAGGACGCCGGATGAGGTGACCGGGGATATCCGCTCTCAGATCGCAGCCAATCACGTGTGCGCCGAAAAGATCTGCCAGATGCTGGATGACAACGACATGGACGGGCTGGACGATCTGGCGGACGAGATTACCGGCCGCACCGAGAGGAGCATGAGGGAGGCGATCGGAAAGGTTCCGGACGGCATCTACCGGGCCGAAGGCATTGTGGAGCAGATGGCAGGCAAGGAGGACATCCTCATCAAGGCAGCGGTGGGAATCCGGGGCAGCGATATCATCGTGGATCTGGAAGGCTCTTCCCCTCAGGTCAACTGGGGGGGCAACGTGGTTTACAACTTCACCTATGCCTATGTCCACATGGCGGTGAAAAGCATGTTTGATCCGGATATCCCCAACAACGACGGATGTGCGAGGCCGATCACGCTGAAGGCCCCGGAAGGCACCGTGGTCAACTGTCGCTTCCCGGCCGCGGTGGCAGCGAGGATGCAGATCGGCCACTTCATGACGGAGATCATCTACCGGGCGCTGTCTCAGGCCATTCCCAACCAGGTCCTCGCAGGGAGTGGGGGCACCCCTGCCACCATGAATGTCTTCTACGGGAGAAGCAACAACGGCAAGCCCTGGCACTGCGTCATCATCCGGGGAGGCGGCATGGGTGCAAGCCGTGTCGCAGACGGTCACTACGTATCCATCTTCCCGGCCAACGGTGCC
The DNA here is from genome assembly GCA_016926135.1 of Deltaproteobacteria bacterium. The sequence continues at coordinate 5,231 of JAFGPH010000676.1, read as the reverse complement.
AACACACCGGTGGAGATCTTTGAAAGCGACACGCCGCTGATTGTGGAGAAGAGAGAACTTCTCACGGATTCGGGAGGAGCGGGGAAGACCAAAGGAGGTCTGGGCAGGAGGGTCGTGTTCAGGGTCCCGGACGATCAATACGCCCCCATCCCCCCTGTGAACCTGGGCATCCAGTCAGGCCGTTTCCGCTATCCGCCCGAGGGGCTTTTCGGAGGAAAAGTCGGAGCCCGGGCGCAGTTCCTGGTGAATGGGGCGCAGGGAAACCCCTATGGCTTGACCCAGCTCAAGCCGGGGGATGTGGTGACCATGGACGCAGCCGGAGGCGGCGGCTATGGGAGCCCCCTGGAGCGAGACCCCGAACGGGTGGAAAGGGATGTACGGGAAGGCTACGTGAGCGTTGAGGGTGCGAGGAAGGACTATGGGGTGGTAATCGACACCGCCACGATGAAGGCTGCCCCGGCCGCCACCGAGGCGTTGCGCCGATCCGATTTCTCTCGCCCGCTCGTTAGGACTCGATCGAGATCGCAGAGGTCGCGGGGACCCTCGGGCGTGAGTCATGCGCACGGCGCCTGATTCACGTCAAGACCCAGGGCACTGAGCGCACTCTGCTGGGAGATGAATACAAGACCACAAGGAGATGAAAACATGGACCAGGAAAAAAAACTGTACCCCTCAGGCCAGAACCCGCTCTGCAACAAACCGTCCCGGCCCCTTCCCAGGGAAGTGGCCCTCATCGGTGCAGGGACGATCGGCCCGGATATCGGCTACTATATCAAGACCGCCCTTCCCAAGATCAAGCTCTACCTCGTGGATGTGGTGGAGGCGCCGCTCCAGAACGCGGAGAAGAGGTTTCAAGGTTACGCCCAGAAGGCAGTGGAGAAGCGGAAGATGAAGGAGGAAAAGGCAAAGGAAATCCTCCAGAACATCGTCTACACTATGGATTACCGGGAAATCAAGGACTGCGACTTGGTGATCGAGGCCGCCACCGAGAGTATCCCCCTCAAACAGAAGATCTTTGAAACGGTGGAGGGCATCGTCCGGGAGGACGCCATTATCACGTCGAATACCAGTTCCATTCCCGCGGACAGGATTTTCACAAAGATGAAGAAACCCGGAAGGGCCACCATCACCCACTTCTTCGCGCCGGCGTGGAGGTCCCTCCCCGTGGAGGTGATCCGCTGGGAGAAGGCCGCTCAGGACGCGGTGGACTACCTCTTCTGGTTCTTTGCCCAGACAGGCAAGGTGCCCATCATCACGGACAACGTGATGTGTTTCATGCTGGACCGGATCTTCGACAACTGGTGCAACGATGCGGCCTATCTGCTGAGCCAGGCCACAGCGAGTCAGATCGACAAGGTCGCTGAGGAGTTCGTGGGCGGGGGACCCTTCTTTGTCCTGAACATGGCCAACGGGAACCTCATCATCACGGAAACCAACACCCTTCAGATGGAGGAGGGCGCCCACTACAAGCCCGCTCCGATTTTTCCCTCTGTGGACCGGTGGCTCACCCACCGCCCCGGGGCCAAGGTGGCGGTCCCCGAGGACCTGCAGAACGTGATCCGGGACCGGTTGCTGGGTATCCTCTTTTCCCAGTCCTTTGACATTATCGACCGCGGGATCGGCACGAAGGGAGACCTCAACTACGGCTGTCAGATCGCCCTCGGGTTCAAGAAGGGACCTCTGGACATCATGAGGGACTTGGGCGAGCCCAAGGTGATGCGGATTATGAAGAGGTTCTCGGAGGAACGTCCGGGTTTTCCGCAACCCAAGGCGTCTTTTGCCTCCTACCAGGATTTCACGCGCTTTCTCCTGGTGGACGACGTGGACGGAGTGAAGGTCATCACCCTCCGTAGGCCCGAGGCCATGAATGCCATCAGTGACGAGATCAACAACGAGATACTCTCGGTGCTCCAGGCCTATGGGGGCGATCCGGCGGTGAAGAGCTTTGTGATCACGGGATACGGAGGAAGGGCCTTTTCGGCGGGTGCGGACATCGGAAAATTCCCCCAGACCCTCGGCAATTTCGATGCCGCGGCCCGGTACGCGAAGGACTGTGCACAGGTGCAGCTCTTCATGGACCGGATGGAGAAACCCATCGTAGCGGCCATCAACGGCATGGCCCTGGGGGGTGGTTTCGAGGTCGCCCTCCGGTGCCACGGCATGGTGGCCTTGAAGAACGCCTTCTTCCAGTTTCCCGAGATCACCCTGGGCATCCTGCCCGGCATCGGAGGCTGCATCGTCCCCTACCGCAGATGGCCCCAGGGCGCGGCCCTTTTCAATGAGATGATCTGCCTGGCAAGGCCCATCAACGCCCAGGAGGCCCTGGACATGGGGATGGTCTCGAAACTGGCCGATGATTACCCGGGGTTGATCCATGCGGCCATAGAAGAGGTGAAGAACCTGGCGGGGAAGATCCGGAGGATCCCGGACGGCAAGGTGGACATCCCCGAGTTCGCCGTTCCCGAGACACCCATGGCCGGCAAGCAGGTCCTCAGCAAGGAGGCAGTCACCATCACCTGGAAAACCATCCAGGCCGGCGCGGCCGCTGCGACCTTTGCCGAGGCCCTGGAGATCGGGTACAACGGTTCCGCGGAGATCGCCTGCACCGAGGCCGCCAAAGAGGGGATCTCCGCGTTTCTGGAAAAGAGAAGGCCGGAATTCAAAAAGTGAGAAAATGGGCGTCGTTTAGCTAGGCCCAGTCCTCATACTTCAGCTTGGGCACCCGTGCGAAGTCCCGGGTATTATGCGTGACAGGAACGCTCCTGCAACTCAGAGCATGGGCGGCGATGAGAAGATCCATAATCCCGATAGGCATGCCCTTTCCCTCAAGATTGGAATCTCATCCAACCTTTTCAGCAGGCCCGGACTTCGCTTCTTGAGGATAAGGCTTCCCTGCCCGACGAGCCAGGTTCAGGAGTCGGGCTCTGACGGAGGCGGCCATGTCTTTGATCCCGCCTTCGGTCATGCGGTCATGGCCTCCAGGTAGGGTGTAACGAGCTTCTCAACCCCACAGATCTTTGCATATTTCATCAGAAGAGCAGGGCTCGAACCAGACCGCTTCAGGTATGCCTTTGTGGCTTCCAGGGTAACATCCAGCCCTACGGCCTTGCGCCATCGAAAACAGTCAATGATGGTTTTGGGGGCATCATAGATTTGAACTGTCTGATGTGCGATACGGTGCTTCACAATACCGCTGCTGAAAGCCTCACCGCTGAAGTGAAAAACACGCACCGGCGGATATTCGACCTTGGGCTTCCTTGCCTTTCGCTCTACGGCCAGCCAGACGTAATGAGGGGTCTGCGTGGTAAGTTCATGAAAGGCGAGTGAAGACACCAGGCATATAAAGCCGTTCGGCACCCTCTTGGCAACTTCGGCAAGGCCGACCTCAGCAGGCACTTCCATTTCTGCAAGTTGAAAAAGGTTGCGGGACACTCCTGATAGAACCCCCTCATCACGAAGACCATAGAGCGTCCTTCGATGGATGCCGTGGGCAAGGGCCTCGGAGGTTCGGACAAGGCCACCTCTCTTCTTGAAAAATTCTATCGCTTCTTTATCGGCAAATTTCATGGTGCATGATGGTACAAATATGCAGGCAAAATGTCAGTGTTGCCTACGGTTCTGTACCAGAAATCGGACTAGACTCTTCATATCCAAGGTCTGCTTGGTCCTGAGATCATACTCTCATATCCAAGGTTTCGGTGGGGCTGTGATCTGCGATTCCTATCCAAACATTCTGTGGGCACCAACGATTTCGGAAATAGCAGGATGTCGCAGGTTTGAAATGTAAACAGGTCGGGTCTAGAACCTTCTTCCGGTTTTTCAGGAGGACTCTCACTTGCCTAAGAAATACAACATGAAGAGGATGAATCGATGTCTCCCATCCCCCATAGACCAAGACCTCAATACGGTTCCGCCAGCAGGGTTTTCAATTTGTTAAGGGCGGCTGTCACAATCCTTCCTTGCTCTTCGATATTTTCGATGATTTCCGCCGGGGTTCGGGAATCCGGTCTTGCACCGGTATTCGGGTTCACAGCCTTCAGGTCAAACACGGCGGCGTCTATGTCACCGGCCTTGGCCAGGGCCTCGCGGGCCATCTTTTCCTGGATCTTGATCTTCTGTTCCAGTTGATCGATGACTGATTTTGCTGCACTCGCTTTTTTTCGCGCCTTTAGCTGCTCCTTGAGACTAACCACCTGAGCCTTGATGGTTTCGGCTTCATTGTAGGTCATGGAACCTCCCAATGGCCGCCCTTGGCCGGGCCGATACGGCGCAATCGTCCCTCATTCCGCAATCTCATGATCTGCTTCTCCACAGCCCGTGTGGAGATTGTCAGAGCTTCAGCCAAATCGGGGATTGTCATGCCAGGCGTCTTTTGAAGCATTTCCAAAATACGAGTGCCGGTTTTCCCCGAACTTTTCCCCGAACTTTTCCCCGAACTTTTCGGTGAACCTGCCTCCGGTTCCGCTGAACTTACCCCCGGTTTTCGGTGAACGGTGGCGGTGAACAGGCACCCATCACGGTCATCGGTGAAATCAATCTCCGGCCAGTCCTCCAGTGCCCGTTTGATACCGGAGCCCAAGCCCCGGTACGGCAAGAGCCCCTTGGCGATGTAGGACACCAGAATCGGGTTGCGAATGTTGGAATTGCCTGCCCGGATTTTGGGCACGGTCAGGTTGTTTGGCAGGTGGCCGGGGCTGACGATCTCGATTCGGTTATCGAAGATGAAAAGACGGATCGGCGCGCTGACCAGGTAATCGCGGTGCACCAGGGCATTGACGAGCAATTCCTCGAAGACCACCGGCGGGATCTCCGGCACACCCGGAGCATTGACACCCTGCCCAGCCTGCACCTTGCGCAGGTTACGGACGACGAAGGCCATGGCGCCGGCGAAAATCTCGGGAAGCGGCCCGCTGAAGTCCTCGGTATCGAGGTACTCGCTCACATGAATGGCATTGCCGGGATAGCGGATGGCCTTGACGATAAACTGTGGTTTGACCCATTCAGGACGCTCGGCGAAAAGCAACACCCCGGCGAGGTTCAATACGCCGTCATCCGTAGCCAGATTCATGTTTTGAAGGAGCGTAAGCAACTCTACCGATGAGTCCGGCCAGGGCTGTTTGTACACATCCCGCAGGAAGTCCCTAAAGCGCAGCTTGTCCAGCTTGTCGATGCCGGCCTTGGTAGGCAGCTCATCCGCATGGAACTGATCCACGCTCTGGAACAGACGACGC
>JAFGPH010000675.1 GCA_016926135.1 Deltaproteobacteria bacterium | reverse complement strand
GCCACCGAGAGGGAGGCACAAAGGGGTAACAGGTTTGTTGTTCTCTGCTTTGTCCCTTTGCCACTTTGTCCCTTTGTCCCTCAAGCTATCGGCTTCAGCCGACAGTGGTTGACTACACTTTTGGCTTCTCAGATTTTCTTCTCTTTTTCATTGCCGAGTTATTGCGATCCCATTGTTCCCCGGTTAGGACTGCGATCAGGACAGCGCACAGGATCATCGTCATACTCAACACCTGCCCCATGGTGAAGGGGCCCAGGATGAACCCGAGCTGGGCGTCGGGATCCCGGAAGAACTCCAGGAAAAATCGAAAAATGCCGTAGAAAAACAGGAAAAAGCCGACCATCATCCCCTCTCGAAATGCCCTCCTGCGCAGAAGCCACAGCACGATAAAGAGGACGGCACCTTCCATCAAGGCCTCGTACAACTGCGAAGGATGGCGGGCCAGGGGGCCTCCGCCGGGAAAGACCATGGCCCAGGGCACATTTGAGGGCCTTCCAAAAAGCTCTCCGTTGATGAAGTTGCCGATCCTGCCCAGGCCCAGTGCGATCGGCACAGTGACGATCACCCTGTCTGCAACGGCCCAAAACGAAAGTTTTTTCCGCTTGCAAAACCACCACCCTGCAAACACCGCGCCGAGCAATCCCCCGTGAAAAGACATGCCCCCATGCCAGACCGCGATGATCTCAAGGGGGTCTCGTACAAGTTCCGGCAGATTCATGTACTGATAGAAGACGATGTACCCCAGCCTTCCGCCTGCCAGAAGCCCGATGGCAAGGTAAAACAGGAGGTCCTGGATCAGACCGGGAGACAGGCCGACGGGCCGTGTTTTTTCCTGGTGTTTGATCAGGAAATAAGAGATCAGGAACCCCAGCACGTACATCAGCCCGTACCAGCGGACATGCAGGGGGCCGATTCGAAAGAGAACCGGGTTGATGCGCGGATAGGGGATCATCTCACTGGCCTGGTTTGCCGCAGGACAACTCGCAGAGCACGCCTCCGTTCCCGCACCGGCCGGTCTCGAACTGAAGGATGGGGTGATCGATGTGGAAGCGGTGGAAGAGCTCGTAACGGATGCTCTCGGCAATGGGTTCGGTTTTGCTCACAGGCTGATCGGCCACCTCCACGTGACAGGAAAAGGCAATGCTGGAGGAACTCACGTTCCAGGCATGCAGGTAATGGACGCCGTATACACCCGGAATCATCTGCAAAGCCTTCTTGATCTCTTCCAGATCAAGGTTTTCCGGGGTGGCGTTCATCAGGATGCCGGTGGCCTCCCTGAGGATCGACCAGCAGTTCTTCAGGATGAAAATCACAATGAGGAACGAGAGCAGAGGATCCAGCCAGTACCACGGCCGGTAAATCAGGACAATGCCATTCAGCAGCACGAGGACCGACGTAAGCATGTCCCCTACCATGTGGAGGAAGGCCCCGCGCACGTTGAGGCTGTGCTCTGAGTCCCGATGAAGAAGCCAGGCCGAGAAGCCGTTTCCCAGGATGCCTACGGCAGCCAGGTAGATCACGATTTGGCCGATCACGGGCTGCGGGTGTCTGAATCGGTCGAAGGCCTCGTAGAGGATGAAGGTCGAAGCAGCGAGAAGAAGGGCGACGTTGATTGCAGCCCCCAGGATCTCGGCCCGCTTGTACCCGAAGCTGTGACTCAGGGACGCCCCCTTCCTGCCGATCAGGAACGCAAGATAGGCGATCAGGATGGCGGCGAAGTCGCTGAAATTGTGGACCGCATCCGAGATGAGGGCCATGCTGTTGGCATAGAGCCCGCCGGCCACCTGGGCCGCGGGGATCAGCAGGTTGATGGCGAGGGTGATGAGAAGTCGGGAGCCTGTGGTGTCGCTCACATCAACGGCATGGGTGCTTTCTGCATGATCATGCCGGTGAGCACAGAAACAGTCCTGGCTCATGCTCTCCGGAAAATCTTTTTCCTGTTTTTCCTGGATCGACCCCATTCCCTTGTTTCTCCTATCCTTTCGCGGGTCAACATTTTATGAATCTAATGGTTTTTTACCATATGTCCAATAAATTATGCTGCTCTCACCGGTCTTTGGCGGCCTGTTTTTGCCGGCAAAGCAGGTTTTTCATCACGACTCCACATAGCGCAATCTTCTCAGCTTGATAACCACGTGCACTCCCTTTCCCTTTTCAAGACAGAGTTCATTGAAGGCGCTCACGGGCAATTCCGCAAGGAGGCTGGTCTTTCCAACGGACAGCCTCACCCTTACGGTCGAATGATATTCTGTAATCTCCTCCACCGTTCCGATGAAGCGGTTCAAGGCAGGACCGGGCGGTCTGGCGTTGGAGAGATAGATGTCGTCCGGTGGAATGGCAATCCTTTTGATGCCGTTGCCGTCGTAGGGCAGCACCATCCTGATATCGTCCGACGCGACCTCCACAAGGCCGGAAGCAAGGACACGGGATTGTTTGCATTCAAGGATATTCGGCATTCCGATGAATTCCGACACGGCTTCATTCAAGGGGTTGAAAAAGAGACCCTGGGGTGTCGAAATCTGCTCGATCCCGCCGTTCGACATGAAGGCGATTCTGTCCGCCATCTCCTCGGCCTCCCTCAGATCATGGGTGACATGAACCGTCGTAATTCCCAGCCTCCTGATCACGGAAACCAGTTCACTTCGCAAATACTTTGCCGTCTGGTGGTCCAGGCTGGAGGTCGGCTCATCCAGGAGAAGGACCTTGGGAGAAGGCGCAAGGGACCGGGCAAGAGCCACCCGCTTTTTTTCTCCGCCGGAGAGCGTGTGCGGATAACGCCCTGCAAGGTGCCTGATACGCATCATGTCCATCAAAGACGCGACCCGTTCATGAGCGACGCGTTTCTCAACACCCTCGGCCATGAGCCCGAAGGCGATGTTCGACTCCACCGTCAGATGGGGAAAAAGGGCAAGCTCCTGGAACAGGTACCCCACCCCTCTCCTTCCCGGCGAGACCCTGTCTACATTCACGCCGTCCATCCATACGCTGCCCGTGTAATCCACAACGCCCGCGATAATGTTCAACAGGGTCGTTTTGCCTGCGCCTGTCGGGCCGACAATGACAAAAAGCTCTCTGTCCAAAATTTTGAGATGGACGTTCCGGCAGTTGTGTTTGCAGATGTCTACCAGTTCGATATCAGACACTGCTGCTCCATTTGCCCACCATGCATCTTTCCATACATGCGAAGGCTTTTTCAAAGAGAAGACACATGACGGAAAGCACGATCAGACACACCAGGATGATATCCACCCGTACCAGGCTCTCGGCCCTCATGAGCAGGGCGCCGATACCGGTAGGGATGGCCACCATTTCCGCGGCAATCAGAACACGCCACGACATGCCGGCCTCCAGCCTCAGTCCCGTGAAGATATTCGGAAGGGCCAAAGGCACGACGACCTTGAAAAGGATCCTCAGATTGGACGCCCCGAGCGTCTCTGCGGCCTGTATGTACTTTCGGTCCACATTTTTGATCCCCGTGGTGGTGTTGTAAACGACCGGGAAAAACGAACAGATGAATATGATGGTGATGGGCAGCATCTCGTTGATGCCGATCCACAGCATCAGAAGCGGCAGCCATCCCAGGGCAGGGATGGGATAGAAGAGGCTGATGATGGGGTTGAGCGCCCTGTTCGCCAAGTGGTTCCATCCCATCACAACCCCCATGAGGATGCCCGCCAGGGAACCGGCGCACAGACCGATGAGCACCCTCGCCAGACTGCTCAAGAAATTCTTCCCCAGCACCCCGTTTGCCGTGAGGTGATAGAACTCGCTCAGCACCGCTGTAAAGGGAGGAAAGGCGAACTGGCCGGGGAAAAGATGGAACCTGCCGACCATTTCCCAGAGCAGCAGGAATACCCCAACAGGGAGGACACCCCACAGGGACGAAGGCTGTTCAGTCCTTCTCTTCATTGGGAAAACCGCAGATCCAGAATATCCCCGGCCTCAAAGCTCGCCCGTATGTATCCCTGCCTTGCCGCAAAGTCGATGGCCTCCTGCACTGTCTTTGCATCAATACCAACGGTGTATTCCAGTCTGCCCATGGATCTGAGCACAACCTCGGGAGTGACTGCCAGCTTTGCAGCCTGCTCTGCCGCTTCAACGGGGAAGATCTTGTCACCTGCGATCTGAAGCTGCCTGGACATCACCGAGGCGGCCTCTTGAGGATTTTCCCGAATCCAGTTTGTTGCCTTTTCCGTGATGCGTACCAGCCTTCTCACAACATCAGGACGGGCGCCCAGGAGTTCCTCCTT
>JAFGPH010000674.1 GCA_016926135.1 Deltaproteobacteria bacterium | reverse complement strand
GGGCCGGTGATCACCATGTACGAGTTCAAGCCCGCCCCTGGAATCAAGATCAGCAAGGTCGCAGGGCTCTCGGACGACCTGGCCCTGGCCCTCAGGGCGCCGAGCGTCCGCATCGTGGCCCCCATACCGGGAAAAGCCGCCATCGGGATCGAGATTCCCAACAACCAGCGGGAACTCGTCCACCTTCAGGAAATCCTCTCATCCCCCGCCTTCAAGAATTCGCCCCACCGGCTGACTGTTGCCCTGGGCAAGGACATCACAGGTTCGCCCTTTGTGACGGACCTCACCCGAATGCCCCACCTCCTGGTGGCCGGTGCCACGGGAACCGGAAAGAGCGTCTCACTGAATGCCATGATCAACAGCGTTCTGTTCAAATGCTCTCCCGAGATGGTCCAGTTCCTGATGATCGACCCCAAGAGGATCGAACTCTCGGTCTACAAGGACATTCCCCACCTCCTCCATCCCGTGGTCACTGAGCCCAAGGAAGCCACAAGGGCCCTTCGATGGGCTGTCAGGGAGATGGAGAGGCGATATATGCTCCTCTCCGAGAAGGGGGTCCGCAACATCGAGGCGTACAACCGCAAGGTGACCAAGGTGAAAAAGGGAGGGGTCAGGGACACGGCGGAGGCGACGGAGAAACCCCTCCCGTACATCATCCTCGTGATCGACGAACTGGCGGACCTGATGATGACCTCCTCCAGGGATGTGGAAGAGGCGATTACCCGCCTCGCCCAGATGGCCCGTGCCGCGGGCATTCACCTGGTCATCGCCACCCAGAGACCCTCGGTGGATGTGCTCACCGGGATCATCAAGGCCAATTTCCCGGCCCGTATCTCCTTTCAGGTCTCTTCAAGGGTGGATTCCAGGACCATCCTCGATTCCATCGGCGCGGAGAACCTGCTGGGCGAGGGGGATATGCTTTTCCTCCCTCCAGGGGTCGGTCGTATCACCCGGATCCACGGTGCCTTCATTTCCGAGGAGGAAGTGAAAAGGGTCACGGACTTCCTGAAAGAACAGATGAAACCGAGCTACGATCCGACCATCCTGGATGATGTGGCCAAGGACGAGGAGGCCGAAGAAGACGATATCGAACTGGACGAGAAATACGACAAGGCCGTGGAGATGGTCGTTCAGACGCGTCAGGCGTCCATTTCCATGCTTCAGCGCAAGCTGCGGGTGGGCTACAACCGGGCGGCCCGCATGATCGAGGCCATGGAGCGGGAGGGGATCGTTGGTCCTTCGGACGGTGTACGGCCCAGGGAGGTGTTCGGAAGAAGGGGGGAGACTTAGCATGTTTCGACGGATCTGTGTTGCGCTCTTGATGGTTCTGGTGCTTCCTGCTCTCCCTGCCGGGGCCGACGAGTCCCTCCACGCCATTCTGCAGGGAGTCAGCAAGCACTACGGCTCCCTTCCGGGACTCTCCCTCGCCTATGAGCGGGGGATTATCACCAAGACCATGGTCATGATGGGAGATCAGGCGAAATCCGACTTTGCCACGGGCCGGATCTTCTTCAAGCCTCCCCATTTCCTGCGGATTGAACAGGAGACCCCCGCTCCCGAGTCCGTGATCTCCGACGGCAACACCCTGTGGTGGCACATTCCCAGGAAGAACGAGGTCTGGCGTTTCAAATCGAGCCAACTGGGAAAGGAACTGCGTCTCCTGGGTGATGTGTTCCAGGGATTGCGGGGCGTGGAGGAACGCTTCATGGTCGTGCTGGCCGATCAGGACGATCAGGGAAGGTACCGGCTCGAGCTCACCCCCAAGCCCCCATGGCCCGATGTGAGCCAGATCCTGGTGACCGTCCTCCGGGAGGATTACCGGATCACGGTCCTGGAGATTCACAACACCATCGGCGGCCTGACCCGGTTTACCCTGGGGCCGCCTGAGGCGAAGAAGGACTTCGAGAGGGGCTTCTTCGAATTCGAGCCGCCTGAGGGGGCCAAGGTGATCGAGGGGGAAGGGTAGGGCAGATATCATTGATCATTTGTCATTGATCAAGCGTGTAAAAAATTGCCAACAAGTGGAGAAGGATTACACACGGGGTGGGTGTCCTTTTTCCTTCTCGAGCGCCGGGGTTCCCGGCCGTGGTATAACATCCTGATTAACCGGCCCTATTCCGGCTGGTTTCGATCCGGGCAAACAGGCATGTCTCTTGCATAAATATCATCCAAAGGCTCGTATGGATCACGGAAACCTCGATTCCCCAGGGGGCAGAAATGAAGCTGAAGTGCATGTATTGCGGTAGTGAACTGAATCTGGACCATCACGTGTTCAACGACTATGAGGGATCGGTGAAGTGCTTCTGCTGCAGTGCCATGATGGAAATCCGTACCCGAAAGGGGTGGCTTGATTCCGTTCAGCCCATGCCTTTGGCAGCGAACGGGCTTGGTGAACACCTCCGCGCCGCGGCGCCCGCGTGAGTGCGGCAGGAAGCGCAGGGGGAGCGTGGCTTTGGCGTGGAGATGTCTCTGGAGTGGGTTTGAGGGCGGGTGATCCGTCTATCTTGGGCTTCTCGGATGTTCGTGCATCTTGCACTCCGTGCATCCTCAGCAAAAAATACCAGGGCTTGCATCGGGGAGAACAACGGCATCAGGGGAAGCTACCATTCAGGCAGGGTCATATAGATGGCCCTGCCCTTTCTTTCCCGGGTCCATGTCCTCAACGGCCATTGCTTGCGTCTCTGCCGTTTCCCTACGCAGGCATTATCCTGATCAGGTTCCAGGGTATCCTCAGCCGGATTCTCAGCTATCCCAGATAGCACCCCTAACGGACGACATAATCTTATACAGCCGTGGGTCTTCTGTAAAATGGTTCGTTCCTTGGACACAACCCGGCACTGGCCGCCTTCGAGGCCCTCCGGGACCGAGTACCGCCGCCGGAATCCTGTTCGGGTGACGAATGGGGATCCACTACTTCCGCCCAAGGGCGGGACAAATACTGCGAACCGCCCCGTGCGCCTGCCCGCCTCAGGCGGGGACCCGCATCCGGGGGCTTGTCCCGCTACAGCCCCCACCCGCAGTGGTGGCGCCCTGGGCTCCGCAGCAGACAACTGCGGAGGGCTGGCTGCTACGCAGGACGTGTTGGCGATGGTGGATGGTGTGGGGAGGGGGAGTTCAAAGCTCCCCTTTACCCGATTCGGGAATCCTTTCTCTTGATTCTGATCACCGAAACGATCACGCTGCCGATAAATTAGGCTGCAAAGAGGACGGTGTTTACTCCACCTATGATGCAGAGTCCGGCATTTGGTCTGACAAGATTCAGGCCGAGCCCAATCCCCCATCCGATCAAAGGGAACAAGGGGATGATCGGGAAGATATGGATGTGCTGAGTGAGTCTCCTCTTGCTTTTTTCTACATCAATACAGTGGGCACCAATGCCAACCATGTGATGAAGCAGATCCTGAATAGAATCAATCCATTCATTTTCATCTCGAACGCTGTTCAGCGACCGCGGCCTTGTGCGATCCGCTGAAAGAGCATGGTCGGCCGCGGGACCGCTTGTGAATGACCTTCTTAGGCCACCTCCCTGCCACGCCCTCTTCTCCCTTATAATAATCCACCTTCGAGGAACTCTCGAATATATCCCAAGACGGCAGGATGTTGATTTTTCCTGTGTCGGGATATTCGCAAACGTCTATGCCGAAGGTAGTTCTGAGGTCTAGATAAACGCAAGGAGAGTCGCCATGGTTATAGAGTTGGTGAGCACCGGGAGGGCCCTCTTCAAAGAAGATGATGTCCCCTTGCTTGACTTTTTGGAATCCCTCTGGTGACCGGAGAGTCGCCTCACCGGAAAAGATCACAAACAGCTCCTCGCAGGCTCGATGGAAGTGGTAAGGGAATGAAAACTTG
>JAFGPH010000673.1 GCA_016926135.1 Deltaproteobacteria bacterium | reverse complement strand
GCTTCGCCCTAAAGGCTACGCCGTGGTCGCCTGTCGCCATTCCTCCCCGTGCTTCCGCACGGGGCATCCTGGCGAAGGCGAGTGAAGGCTCATTTGGGAAATATGAAGTCCGAGCTCGATTTAAGGCTGTGCATGATTGGAACGCCAAGCTTGAAGGAGCGCTGAGGCCTGAAGCGTTTCAGGGGAAGACCTCAAATCACTTCAGTCCCGCCTTGTGCAGTGCATCAATCAATCGCTCCCTGTCCGCTGGATTCTTGAACGGTTTGCTCTTGGCAAACGGATCAACGGAAAACTCGGGGTCGATCCTGAGGACCTCTTTGGCCGCTGCGCGGGCATGCTCTTCCTGACCGGAAGACATGTATATGGCGGGTAGAAATCCCCTGCAGACGATATAATCGGGCGACTGCTCAAGGGATTTCTTGCACAATGCAATCGCCTTTTTGTCCTGTCCCAACAGCCAATTGGCCAGCCCAAGGACAAAATAGTGGTTGCACTGGGGCTGAGGATTCAGACGGATGGCCTTTTCATGCTCTCCTCTCGCAAAGGCTATAGAAGCCAATGTGAAATAAGCAGGCGGATATGAGTCGTCAAGGGCAAGGACTTCTTTTGCCGACTGAGTGGCCTTGGCCAATGAAATGACAGGGTGCGGGCTTGCGCCATAAAAGAGATCAAACACGTGTGATGAAGCGACTATCGAGTGGGGTAAAGGGTGCTGTGGAGCCAAGGCCATCGCCTGCTCGGCTTCCTGTCGGGCCAAAATATTCCCCTCCTTGTTGCCGGTGTAGACATACGATATTGCCTTCATCATCTTCATGAAGGCATCGAGGCTGCAAGGGTATCTGTCCACTTCCTGAACCAACATCCCATCCGTCAGGTTCAGGCGGAGGGCCTTGATGATCTTGATCGTGATTTCGTCCTGGATTGCAAAGACATCTTTCAGGTCCCGGTCATAATGCTCCGCCCACACGTGGTGTCCAGTCTTGGCATCAATGAGCTGGGCAGTCATTCTCAGACGGTCATTGGATTTCTGGACGCTGCCCTCCACCACGTACTGAACCCCTAGCTCTTTTGCGACCTCCTGAACCTTGACCGCTTTGCCTTTGTAGAAAAAGGTCGAGTTCCGGGCGATCACGAACAGCTGTGGAACCGTGGAGAGGCCTGTAATGATGTTTTCCGTCAGGCCGTCACTGAAGTATTCCTGAGCGGGATCACCACTCATGTTCACAAAGGGCAGCACGGCAACGGAGGGTCCTGTGGGCAGGTTCAGGTCCCTCTTCTCCTCCGGAAGCCTCTCCACGTCAGGCAGGCGAAAGTACGTGTTCCATACCCAGGCACCAGCCGCCGCCAGTAGGAGGACGACCACCCCCGCAATCATGGCCACCTTTCGCCACCACCTGGATACAGGCCTCTTCCCCGTGATTCGCCCCTGGGCCTCGGTGCCCGGAGGAGTGAGCACCCAATAGGCCCTCACCGGTTTGTCGATATCCTTGACCTCCTGCTCTCCCAGATACTCGTACTCGAGCCCGATCTTGTTCTCGATGGCGTCATAGACCGTCCCCGAGATACAGATCCCTCCGGCCTCTGCCAGGCTCTCCATCCGCGCGGCAATGTTGACCCCGTCGCCGTAGATCCGCTTTCCCTCTTCCAGAACGTCGCCCAGGTTGATCCCGATTCGAAAGAGCATGCGCCGGTTCTCCGGCAACTGGGCGTTTCGCTCCGCCACGTCCCGATGGATCTCCACCCCGCAGCTTGCCGCATCCACCACGCTGGTGAACTAGGGCAGCACGTTGTCTCCGGGCGAGTCCACCACCCTCCCCCTGAACTCTTCAATGAGGTCGCTCATGACCGTGCGATAGGCGGTGATGGTGCGGACGGTCGCTCTTCGTCATCCCGCATGAGGCGGCTGTACCCCTTCACATCGGCGCTCAGGATGGCGGTCAGCCTCCGTTTGAATTCCCCTGTGGCCAAGGCATCACCCCCAAACAAGAAGAGCCTCCCGGGGTTTCAACAACCCATGAGAGGCGCTCCTGATCATCACCTCGCGCGAGCTTCAGTCATAAGAAGTCCCAGAAGGCGACTTTGCGGTGAAGTGACCGAACCTATTGATGATGCAAGTGATTCACTCAATTAGACGGCAGAGTGGCTGTCTTGTCAAGGGGTATTTGACAAGCTCTCTCTTGACAGCCAAGGTCCCCATGACCCATAATCATCATCACAACGACTAATCTGTAATCATCACGAACCATTTGGAGGCGCTATGGGAACTGCCGCAAAGAAAATCGACCCGGAGGAATACATACTCGCTGTGCTTCCCCCAAAAGAAAGGCTCGATGCGGCGCTGAAGATCGCTGGGGAAGCCTTCAAGAACAAGTTTCTGACGATACGTGACATTGAATCCGCTGTGAGATCAGTCCGGAGGAAGGCCTACGCGAAAAAGAAGTAGGGTCGTGATCGATACGGGCGTACTCGTCTCCGCCTTTTCATTCGGTGGGACCCCGGCAAAGGCCGTGAAAAGGGTCTTTTCTGAAGCGGACATCTTTGTTTCTCTCGAACTCTTGAAGGAATACCGCGATGTCCCCTTGGAACTGCACAAAGAGGGGAAGATCGACTCTCAGCAGTTAAGGGCGCTCATTGCCGGGATTGCCACTGTTGTCTCGGGCTCTACAGTCGTTGTGCCGAAGAGAAAGCTCGCCATTTGCAGAGACCCCGAAGACGACATGCTCCTTGAGTGCTGCAGGGCCGCTCATGCCGACATCCTGATAACAGGAGACAAGGACCTGCTCGACATGAGGAGTATTCCTTTCCCTCTCACCATCATGAACCCCGCCCGTTTTGTTGCCCAATGAGATCAAGGTAAGGCCATACCGTAAGGGCCCATAGAAGGGGTATGGTTTTCGGAGTACAATACGCTCAAGTCTCGCTGCTATCCGTAGTGGCTTGGGAGTCTTCTGGGCCTGCAGGCGCGTTCTCCATGAGGTTGAGGCTACACCCTCAAGTCATCAGCAAAAACCACCCCTCCGAAGGTGCATGTTTCGATAAGCTGCATGCACCATGGGCCCACTCAAGGTTTCAGCATGTGTCTGTGAAATCAAGATCGTTCAGGATTGAAACGGCAGCTTCAGCTCTATCTGCCGCAAATCACTGTGCTGAGGGGCATAAGTGAGGGCGCCGCGGTCGGGGCTTCCCCAGGCACACAACTTGGGACTGACCGGCACCGATATAAACTCCTGAAACGGTGCCATGAGTTGTTCTTGGAGGTGAAATCATCATCTTTGCAGGGAGCGGTCGGCGAGGCAAGGCTACAAGCCAGAGGGATAGGTTCGGCTTTACATAATTCGGCGAATTCTCTATGATGGTTACAGAGACAATCAAGAGGTGAGCCATGTCTTTCGAAACGGATCTGAGCGATCTCAGATCGTGTCTGACTAAATACCACAAGGAAGGGAAAATCCTTCTGGCCGTGCTGTATGGCTCCTATGCACATGGCAATCCCCACGGACGGTCCGACATTGATTTGGGCCTCTACCTGTCCCCGCTCAGCAAAGATGAAGAGATCCGCATGATCGATGAAATCCTGATGTCCACGGACAGACAGATATCCATCCTCCGGCTGGATGACGAGGACGAATCGCCCTTCGTGGTGCAGGAGGCACTGAGGGGAAAGCACGTTTTGGAGCCGGACAACGAAACGCTTTACCGTGTGCATCATCGCGTCCTCCACGAAAGCGAAGCGATCAGGGCGAGAAGGGAGACCAAGGGTGGATCGGAGTAGGGCGCTCATTCAATTCATGGAAGAGACCCTTGAATACTTTCAGCGCAAGCTCGAAGGGGTTGATCGCGATCGATACCTTGCCGATCGAGATATTCGTAATATCCTGGACAAGACGATCAATGACACCATTCTTTGTCTCGTGGATATTTCAGAGGAGATTCTCAAGAGCCACCAGCGGACGGTTCCCGACACTTACCGGGATACCATTCTGGCCTGCTATGAGTTCCTGGGTGAGTCCGCCCTCAAGGTGGCCCCTCTGGTGAAGCGTCGCAACGAGACTATCCATCAATACCTGAAAGTGAACTGGCAGAACATCGTCACGGTCAGGAGCAAGTTTTCGGAAATCAGGGAATTCATTGAGAAGGCACGGGGCTTGTGATGCGCCGAG
>JAFGPH010000672.1 GCA_016926135.1 Deltaproteobacteria bacterium | reverse complement strand
TCATCATGAACGACAAGTGCGCGGCGGGAAGCGGCCGGTTCGTGGAGGTCATTGCCGACAGCCTCGGAATTACACTGGAAGACATGGGCGAGCTCTCCCTTCGAAGTCGGAACCCGGCCCAGATCAGCAACATTTGCACCATATGGGCGCAGCAGGAGGTATCCTCCCGTCTTGCCGAGGGGGTGGCCCTGCCTGACCTGATTGCAGGGGTGCACAAGTCATTGGCCGACAGGGTGGCCAGGATGGTGAACCGGATCAAGGTCGAAAAGGAAGTCGTGCTCACGGGCGGGGGCGGAAAGAACAAGGGCCTGGCCAAGGCCCTTTCGGATGAACTCGGCTGTGATCTTCTCGTGCCTCCGGAACCCCTGATCACCGGGGCCCTCGGGGCCGCCCTGGTCGGAAAAGACCTCTTCGAAAAGGCCCTGAAGAGCGGATCCCCATTTGTCACCTCAAAAAGGTCTCTTCAGGAAGTGCAGATCCTTTAGACGGGGATTGATCGGGTCGCAGTCCGTGTTCTTGCATATGCAAGATATTGACTTTTTTACAGATTCCGCAAGTTTTCTGTTGACAATCGCCACGGGCCGGATAAAATTTTAAGTGTATTGAATTCCTCACCGGCGTCATTCTTCATTCACACAGTTGCTGAACCCGTTGAAAAAGGGAACTTCATGTTGATAGGTTCTTCGATTATGCCTATTCACCACCTCAGTCCCCGTTCCAACCTACCAAGCCGCACAGACAGGTTTTACCCTCGGGGTTTTTCATTTCTCCGCTCTCTCTGAGTGAGCCGTCCGGTAGCCCCAGGTCCATGGGGTCTTGGCCTCAAAGCCGAAGCAAAAAGGTGGGCTCCGGCTGCCCGGGCCTTGAAACCCTTTACCCGAAAATGCAGGATTTCATAAGCCCACGAAGGAAGGAGGAGTCTATGGTTTCTTTACATGTGAACGGCAAAACGGTCAAGGTGGATGTGGCGCCGGATGCGTCCCTGCTCTGGGTCTTGAGGGATCATCTGAAACTCACCGGCACCAAGTACGCCTGCGGGATCGGGGAGTGCGGGTCCTGCACGGTGCACATCAACGGCAAGGCGGAGAGGTCATGCACACTCACCGTCAAAGACGCACAGGGGAAGAAAATCACCACCATCGAGGGTCTGCCGGACAGCCATCCCGTCAAGAAGGCGTGGATCGCGGAGCAGGTCCCCCAGTGCGGGTTCTGCCAGCCCGGCGTGATGATGCAGGTGGCATCCCTCCTGTCGCAGAAACCCACCCCCGCCCCGGAGCAGGTCATCGACAAGATGGACGACGTGATCTGCCGCTGCGGAACCCATCTGCGCATCAAGAAGGGTATCATGACTGCCGTTGAAATGATGAGAAAGGAGGGCAAGAAATCATGAAGACACCTATCTCAAGACGTACCTTTCTGAAGGGTTCCGTGGCTGCGGGCGGCCTGACCCTTGCCGTTTCCGTCACCCCCTCCGGATACAGCATTTTGAATGCGGCGGAAAAGAAGGACTTCAGCCCCAGTGTCTGGATTCGGATCACGCCCGACGACAAGGTCACGATCACCATCGGCCAGTCCGAGATGGGGCAGGGCGTGCTGACCTCCCAGTCCATGATCATTGCGGACGAGCTGGAGGCGGATTGGAAGAAAGTGGTGATCAAACAGGGTCCCGCACTGGATGCACTCAAGAGCCCCCTGTTCAAGAGCCAGGTTACGGTGGCCAGCCAGAGCATGCGCGCCTTCTACGAACCCCTCCGAAAGGCGGGTGCCGCAGGGAGGGCCATGCTTGTCAAGGCGGCGGCCCAAACCTGGAAGGTGCCGGAAGGGGAGTGCAAGGCCGTCATGGGCAAGGTTTATCATGAGAAGAGCAAGAAATCGCTCTCCTATGGGCAGCTTTGCACCAAAGCGGCAAAACTGGAAGTTCCCAAGGAGCCGACCCTCAAGAAATCCGGTGAGTTCAGGTACATGGGAAGACCCATGCCTCGCGTGGATGTCCCGGAGAAGGTGAAGGGAAAGGCGATATACGGGCTGGATGTCAACGTCAGGGGAATGGTGTACGCGGTCACTGCGAGGCCTCCGGCTTACGGGGCCGAGCCCGTTTCCTTTGACGAAAAGGCGGCTATGCGGGTCAAAGGGGTGTTGAAGGTGCTCAAAATCCCTCAGGGGGTTGCGGTTGTGGCCACCTCCACTGAGGCCGCCCTGAATGGAAAGGATGTCCTCAAGGTGCAGTGGAGCAAGGGGACGATGCCTGACCTGGACACCAAGACGGTAGAGAAAGTCCTGATGGGGGATCTGGATAAGCCGGGTGCTAAAGTCCATTCGGCGGGGGACGCCAAGAAGGCCCTGGCTGATTCGGCCAGGAAGCTGGAAGCTACGTATTACGTCCCCGTTGTGGCACACGTCACCATGGAGACTCAGAATACCACGGCCTGGGTCCAGAAGGACCGGTGTGACATATGGGCCCCTACGCAGGCCCAGACGGGTGACCAGAAAATGGGTGCAAAGCTCACCGGGCTGCCGCCTGAAAAGGTCTCCATCCATACAACCTTCCTGGGCTGCGGTCTTGGAAGGCGTACCCGGGGTGATCTTGTTGCCGAGGCTGTAACCTTGTCGAAGGCCGTAGGGAAACCGGTCAAGGCGATGTGGACGCGAGAGGACGACATCAACCAAGACTGGTTCAGGGCGCCCATCGCCTGCAGGATTCAGGGCGGAGTGGACGCCCGGGGCCAGTTGACCGCCTGGTCCCACAAAGGCGCGAGCATTTCCATTACCAAAAGCGCCAACCCCAAGGCCGAGCTGAAAGGCGGGGTGGACTGGTACAACATGTGGGGTCTTTGGATGGGTCCCACGAAGCGTCTCCAATGGAACGCCGAGATACAGTACGAAATACCGAACTTCTATGTTGAGTTCAACCTCTCGGATCTGCCCATCCGATGCTGTCCGTGGCGCTCGGTCACCGTGGCCCAGCACGCCTTTACCATTGAAAGTTTCATGGATGAACTGGCCTATGCTGCAAAGATGGATCCTCTTGTATTCCGCCTCAATGCCCTGAAGAACAACAAGAGGGCCCACGGTGTTCTGGTGTTGGCGGCAGCCATGGCCGGATGGAACAAACCGGTTCCCCAGGGCCGGGGCCGCGGCATTGCTATGGCCTCCTGCTTCGGGACCTGGGTTGCGGAGGTTGCAGAACTTTCAGTGGACAAAAGCACAGGCAAGATCAAGGTCCACAAGGTATGGGCGGCCGTAGACTGTGGGCCTGTTATCAATCCGGGGCCCCTGGTGGAGCAGATCGAGAGTGCCATCATTATCGGCCTGAGCACCACTCTGAAAGAGGAAGTCCAGTTCGCCAAGGGCGGGGCGTCGTCGCTGAATCTCGACAGCTACCCCATTATCCGCATGAGTGAGGTGCCGGATATCGAAGTCGAAATGGTAAGGACCAGTGAAAAAATCGGAGGTATCGGCGAGCCCGGAGTCACGCCCCTGGCGCCTGCCGTGGCGAACGCGGTTTTCAATGCCACGGGGGTGCGGTTCCGACGGATTCCTCTCACGCCTGAGGTGGTTCTCGCCGGCCTGAAGAAGGCATAACAGAAGAAGTTCTCACAGAGCGCACAGAGAACACAAAGCTTAGGCCGAATCCCGTCGCGGGATTCGGCCTAAGTGTTTAAAAAAAGTGAATTCAAGGCTGGCCGGCGCTGAACTTCTTGGCCTTACCGCTTGTGCGATTTGTTCGGCGGGAGGCTGGAACCATCTTGATCTCCAGATGGCAACCGACAGCTTGGGCGTACTTCTTGAGTGTGATCAGGGATGGGGTATGCTTGCCCCCTGCCTCCAGTCTTGAAACCACGCTTTTGGTCGTCCCCATCAACTCCGCAACCGCCTCCTGAGTGAGGCCGGATCTTGAACGCGCTGCAAGCATCTCCCGGATCAGAACATACTCTTCTTTCATCTCTTCGTATGCCTTCCGGAACCCTTCCCGCTTCATGGCATTCTTGAGGAATGCGTCGTGGTTGTGGGAGACCGGTTGGTATTTCAAATCAGTCATTCTGAAACTCAATCGCCAAGTTAGCAAACTTGCTAACTCCTGTCAAGGGCTGACCTGTC
>JAFGPH010000671.1 GCA_016926135.1 Deltaproteobacteria bacterium | reverse complement strand
GAATAAAACATGGAAAAAACCCTGAACCCTGAATCCTGAACCTGGCGCCTTTGTCACGCCTCACCCCTCTGGATTTCGGGGGCCTTGGATCTGGACATTTTTCATCAGCCTGCGGCCAGGGCATTTTTCAGCGACCTGATAGAAAGGGGCTGATCGGCGGAAACGAGGATTCGGGGACTATTGGGTGGGCCTTTTGCATCAGGAGGAACGAGCATGACCGGGGATATTCTGGAGGGGAAAAGGGTTCTGGTGGTCGATGACGAGCGGGATGTGCTGGAAACGCTGCGCCAGTTGCTCTCCATGTGCGCGATCAAGACGGCCTCCAGCTTTGCGGAAGCCAGAGACCTTCTGGAAGGGGAGGAGTTCGACCTGGCCGTCCTGGACATTATGGGCGTTGACGGTCATGCACTTCTGGAGATAGCCAACCGCAGGGGCGTGACGGCCGTCATGTTGACGGCCCATGCGCTCAGTCCGGAGCACATCGTAAAGTCCTTTAAAGGGGGTGCAGCCTCCTACCTTCCCAAGGACGAATTGGGCAGGATCGAAACCTTTCTCAGGGAGATCCTGGAAGACAAGGAGAAGGGAACCCACTTCTGGTCCCGCTGGCTCGATAGGTGGGGCGCCTACTACGACAAGAAGTTCGGCCCCGGCTGGCAGGAAAAGGACAAGGAATTCTGGGAGAAGTTCAAACTCTGGATCTGAGGAGGTCCCCGTTACGGATGCACAGGGGGGATAGTGCCGATCATGGAGGCCGAGGAGATCCGGCCCCCATTCTATTTGATCGACAAGGGATCGCCGCCGGTTTCTTCTTGTTCGCCACCCGGGTCCCGGCCGCCGCGTCCTATCCTGCCAGGCTCTTCGTGACTGCTTCCTTGAATTCTTTGAAGAACTTGTCCTTTTCCACCCAATCCGGCCCAAAGTGCTTGTTGAAATAGGCACCGAGCCTCTCGAAGAATTTCTGCCAGACCGGTTTTCCGCCTCCCAGAACAACGTCCTCCAGAAAGGATCGGAGCTCGGACATTTTGTCCTTGGGCAGGAAAGAGACGGCACCCAGCTTGATCGACTTCTTCAGGGCGTCCGGGGTAAGGGCATGGGCCGTCAGCATTACGGTGGGAAATCCCCGGTCCACAGAGTTTTCCAGGAGTTCGAACCCGTTCACCCCCATGATGTCCAGGATGACGATGTCATAGGTGTAACTGGCCAGATACTGCAATGCCGTATTGTAATCGACCGCCTTGTCCACAATGCACATGTCGAGCTCCTCGGCCACCGTGTCCAGGACATCAGGCTCGTCGTCGACCACCAGGACCGTTTTGCCTTTCAGGGGGGATTCCTCACTCATGGTTTCTTGCCTCCTTTCCTCTGGTCAGGGGTGCTGGTTCAAGCCGAAGGATGAGATAAGCCATTCATTCCATAGCAAAGATCCGTGCGGCAGTCAAAGCAAATCACGCGGGATTTCTCCCCCGCTACCCCTGCAAGCGCTGACTTGACGTCTTAACGTTCAATGGCCATAATGTCTCTCGGTTGACGCAGAAGGAGACATTATAGCAGTACAGACCAGGATCGCTACCGGCTGAGGCAAGGGCGATACCGCATTGTATACGCCGTTCATGACGAAGAGCGCTCTGTCACCGCGGTGAAAGTCGGCCACGGAAAGGACATCTATCGCTGATCGTGAACAAGGGCGTAAACCCGACCGGTTGACAGACGGCGCGTTTAGATCGCTCCGCAGGTCCGGTCGATTATGCCCGCGTGAATGTTGACGAAGACACGAGCCATCCGGGAGGTAGCATGTCCCAGGCTTCACCCCACGAGATCGAGACCGTGCTGCGGACCTACTTTCGCGCCAAGGACGAAAATCGACCCCACCTCCTGCGCAGCGTGTTCACCCCTGCCGCCACGCTTCAGGTCAACAACAAGGCGAGCACCATTGCATTCCCCCCGGTAGCCCATGGGCTCGACACGATCGCCGATGTCCTGGTCCGGCAGTTCGGTCAGACCTACGAGAATGTCTACTCCTTCTGCATGTCCCGACCACGAACGGCCTCGGCACACTTCTCCTGTGACTGGCTTGTCGGCATGTCGGAGAAAGAAGGGAAGAACGTACGAGTCGGTTGCGGTCGCTACGACTGGCAGTTTCGAACCCAATACCCGCATCTTGCAGATGGATTGGTGATAACGATCGAGGCGATGGGAGTGCTTTCTCCAGACCATCTTGACTCCGTGCTTGGCTGGTTGACCCTGCTGTCCTACCCCTGGTGTGCGACACAGGAGTTTCTGGACACTGCACCGGAGATCGCGGATCTGGATCCGATACTCAGGTATGTCGGTCGCGACAGGCAGGGCATCCCACCCCGGCGGGCCGGATAATCCATGACAGAAATCCGTCTATTGCCAAGGCTCGGGGGATAAAGGAATCCCATGAGTCGTGATCAATACAGCGAGTTGGAGCAGCTTCCCAACGTCGGGCCCTCGGTGGCAGCGGATTTGCGCCTTATCGGCGTTTCGCATCCAAAGGAGCTGATAGGGCGTGACCCTTACCTCATGTACGAGGCTCTGTGCCGGATAACGCGGCAACGACAGGACCCGTGTGTCCTTGACGTGTTCATTTCCGCCGTCAGATTCATGCAGGGAGAGCCCAAACGACCCTGGTGGGCCTACACGTCAGAGCGGAAACATGTGCTGTCCGGAAAAGGTTCGACAGGTCCAGCGAAACGGTGCAGGAAATAAACGGTTCCGGGTTCCCGCAAAACAGAGATTTCCTGTCAGCGCATGTGATCGAGGCTTTTCACCGGCCGCACCGGCAGGTTTTCAAAGGCGCCGTTCTAAGGGGGGAGGTAAGTGGTTGAAATTACGATGGCGGGGGTTCAGAAAGTTGCGGGGTTTTGAACCTGATCTGCAACCCCTGCGCAACCAATTTCCAGGTTTTGCACGACGACAAAAGAACGCAGTTGACCGGACCGAGAAGGACTGGAGAAGATCGCAGTCAAAGTGGTGTCCGGGGATAGGCCGACGGACCGAAAAGGTGAGACCCTGACACCCTGCCCCGGAATACCAGAATGGCTGCAAGGCCGATTCCGCAAGGCGGAAATGGGCGATTGTCGGTTGCCGGAAACTGCTTTAGCGCACCCTATGAGTCGTGCTATGTATGAGAGGAAACCTCGACGATTTGACAGCTCTTCTATTTTCCCCGTAATTTGGGTAATATGAACCTTCAAAAGGGGCTCTGCCGCTGCATGATTGGAGAGCTACACTGAAATCTCTAGCATCAGCTTCTCATACGTGACAACAGGCGCGGTCCTGCTCTTTGTCTCCCTCTTCTCGATCAGCCCGATCTGCTGCAGGTACTTCACGTCATCGGCGACGTTCTTCACGTCCCGCTTGGCCATCCGGGCCAGTTCATTGATGGATGAAGGTTGCTCCGTCTT